>JALZEZ010000204.1 GCA_030861775.1 Actinomycetota bacterium | reverse complement strand
GCCGTGCCCGTGGGGCCAAGGCCGTGTTCGTCTTCCCCGGCCAGGGCTCGCAGTGGCGGGGGATGGGGCTCGAGCTGCTCGACTCGGCACCCGTCTTCGCCGACTCTCTGCGCGCCTGCGCCGAGGCGCTCTCGCGCCATGTGGACTGGTCGCTCGAGGACGTCCTGCGCGGGGCCGAGGGCGCGCCGTCGCTCGAGCGCGTCGACGTGGTCCAGCCGGCGCTGTTCGCGGTGATGGTGTCGCTCGCCTCCCTGTGGCGCGGCTTCGGCGTCGAGCCGGCCGCGGTGGTCGGCCACTCGCAGGGCGAGATCGCCGCCGCCCACGTGGCCGGCGGGCTCTCGCTCGGCGACGCCGCCCGGATCGTCTGCCTGCGCAGCCAGGCCGTGCGCGACGTGATGGCCGGACATGGCGGCATGGTCTCGGTGGCGCTGACCCCCGAGGCTGCGCAGCAACGGATCGATCCCTATGGCGAGCGCCTCTCGCTCGCCGCGGTCAACGGCCCGAGCTCGGTCGTGGTCTCGGGCGAGGTCGAGGCGCTCGAGGAGCTGCTCGCCGCCTGCGAGGCCGACGGGACCTGGGTGCGCCGGATCCCGGTCGACTACGCCTCGCACTCGGCGGCGGTCGAGGACCTGCGCGACCGCCTCGCCGAGGACCTCGAGGGGATCGAGCCGGGGCCGGGCAGCGTGCCGTTCCTCTCGACCGTGACCGCCGAGCTCACCGACACCGCGGAGCTCGACGGGGACTACTGGTACCGCAACCTGCGGAGCCGCGTGCGCTTCGGCGACGCCGTCGGGGCGCTGATCGCGGACGGCGCCACGGCCTTCGTCGAGGTCAGCCCGAACCCCGGCCTGACGGTCGGGATCGAGGCCGCCGCCGAGGCTGCCGAGGCGGGCGAGCGCGTGGCCGCGATCGGCACGCTGCGCCGCGACCAGGGCGGGCTCGAGCGCTTCCTCACCTCGCTCGCCGAGGCGCACGTCCACGGCGCCGAGGTCGACTGGCGCACCCTCTTCGCCGGCACGGGCGCGCGCCGGGTCGTGCTCCCCACCTACGCCTTCCAGCGCGAGCGCTACTGGCTCGAGTCCCGCACCGGCGCCGGCGACGTGAGCGCTGCCGGGCTCGGCAGCGTCGACCACCCGCTGCTCGGGGCGGCGATGCGCCTGGTGGACGAGCAGGGCTGGGCGCTCACGGGCCGCGTCTCGCTCGAGACCCACCCGTGGCTGCGCGACCACGCGGTCATGGGCGCGGTGCTCTTCCCCGGCACGGCGTTCGTCGAGCTGGCGCTCGCCGCCGCCCGGCACCTCGGCGCCGCGGGGCTCGAGGACCTGGCGCTCCTGGCGCCGCTCGTGCTCGGCGAGCGGCACTCGGTGCAGCTCCAGGTGACGGTCGCGGAACCGGACGAGGACGGACGCCGGCCGGTCAGCGTCTACTCGCGCCCGGAGGGCGACGAGAGCGACGGCGAGTGGGTCCTCCACGCCTCGGGGCTGCTGGGCGCGGACGACGACGGGCTCCCCGCCGGCGCGCTCGACGCGTTCGCCGCGGAGGCGTGGCCGCCCGAGGACGCCGAGGAGGTCGACGTCGCGCTCGTCTACGACCGCCTGGCCGACGCGGGCTACGACTACGGCCCGGTCTTCCAGGCGGTGCGCAGCGCCTTCCGCGGCCGCGACGCGCTGTACGCCGAGGTCGCCCTGGACGGCGATGGCGACGCGGGCGGGTTCTGCGTGCACCCGGCGCTCGCGGACGCGGCGCTGCACATGCTGCACGTGCCCGCGCTCGATCAGCGCGACGGCGATGCCCCGCCCGAGGTGCCGTTCTCGTTCTCCGGTGTGCGCCTGCACCGCGAGGGCGTGTCGTCGCTGCGCGTCCGGATCGAGACGACCGGCGAACGAGACGGCGACGCGACCGCGATCGGCGTGCTGGCGCTCGACGGGTCCGGGGCGCCCGCCTTCGCGATCGAGGCGCTCCGTGCGCGCCCGCTCGACCCGGCTGCCCTGAAGGCGCACGCGAGCGCCGGTCGCGACTCGCTGTTCACGCTCGAATGGGTCGAGGTCGAGACCGCGGGCTCCGACGGTGCGGAGCCGCGGGTGGAGCTGCTCGGCGGCGAGGAGGAGGGCATCGCTCGGCTCGAGGCCGCGATCGCCGGCGGGGCGCCCGCGCCCGACGTCGTGCTCGTCCGCGCCGCGGACGCACCCGTCGATCCGCTCGCCGCGGCCGTCCACGACGCCGCCGAGCGCACGCTCGCGCTGCTCAAGGAGTGGCTCGCGAGCGAGGCGCTCGCGGACTCGCGGCTCGTGCTGGTGACCGACGGCGCGCTGGCGGTCTCCGACGGCGAGTCGCCGAACCTCGCCCAGGCGGCGCTGCTCGGGCTGATGCGCAGCGCCATGTCGGAGAACCCGCTGCGCTTCGGCGTGGTCGACGTCGACCGGACCGAGGCTTCCGCGGCGGCCCTCCAGGCCGCTTCGGCGAGCGAGGAGCCCGAGCTCGCGCTCAGGGACGGCACGCTGTACGCGCCCAGGCTGGCCCGCGCGAGCGCCGAGGACCAGGCCGGCGCCTGGGTTCCGACCCCGGACGGAACGGTCCTGGTCACGGGCGGCACCGGTGGGCTGGGCGCGCTCGTGGCGCGCCACCTGGCCGAGCGCGGCGCGCGGCGCCTGCTGCTCACCAGCCGCAGCGGCAGGGCCGCCGAGGGCGCAGCCAGCCTCGTGGAGGAGCTCGAAGGGCTCGGCTGCGTGGCCCAGGTGGCCGCCTGCGACGTGGCCGACCGGGAGCAGCTCGAGGCGCTGCTCGCGGAGATCCCGCAGGAGCACCCGCTGACCGCGGTGGTCCACGCCGCCGGGGTGCTCGACGACGGGGTCATCGGCTCACTCGACAGCGAGCGTCTGAAAAAGGTGATGGCCCCGAAGGTCGACGGCACGCTCAACCTGCACGAGCTGACCAAGGACCGCGACCTGTCGCGGTTCGTCCTGTTCTCGTCGGCCGCCGCCACGTTCGGCAGCCCGGGGCAGGGCAACTACGCCGCGGCGAGCGCCTTCCTGGACGCGGTGGCCCACCACCGCCGGGCCCAGGGGCTGCCCGCGACCGCGGTGGCATGGGGCACCTGGGAGCGGACCAGCGGGATGGTGACCGGCGCCGACCGCGCACGCGCCGAGCGCATCGGCATCGCGCCGCTCTCCGACGAGCAGGGTCTTGCGCTGTTCGACACGGCGTGCGGCGCCGCGCGGCCCCTGCTCGTGGCGGCCAGCCTCGACACGGGCTCGCTGCGCGCACAGGCCAAGGCCGGCGTGCTGCCCCCGGTCCTCCAGCGGCTGGTCCGCGTCTCCGTGCGCCGCGGTGGCGAATCGCTGGCGCGGCGGCTGGCCGGCGCGCCCGAGCCGGATCGGGAGCCGATCGTGCTCGACCTCGTCCGCGGCCACGTGGCGACCGTGCTCGGACACGGCTCGCCACATGCGATCGACATGGAGCGGCCGTTCAAGGACCTCGGCTTCGACTCGCTGAGCGCGGTCGAGCTGCGCAACCGGCTGGTCCAGGCGAGCGGGCTGAAGCTGCCGCCGACGCTCGTCTTCGACCACCCGACGCCCGCGGCGGTCGCCAGGTACCTGCGCGAGAAGGTCGCGCGAGCCGACCGCGCCGCCCCGGTCGTCCGGCGGACGCGTGGGTACACCGACGAGCCGATCGCGATCGTCGGGATGAGCTGTCGCTTCCCGGGTGGCGTCGACTCGCCGGAGCGGCTGTGGGAGCTGGTCGCGGAGGGGCGCGACGCGATGACGGAGTTCCCGGCCGACCGCGGCTGGGACCTCGATCGCCTGTTCGACCCCGATCCGGACCACCCGGGCACCAGCTACTCCCGCCACGGCGGCTTCATCGACGGCGCGGGGGAGTTCGACGCCGGGTTCTTCTCGATCTCACCGCGCGAGGCGCTGGCGATGGAGCCTCAGCAGCGGCTCCTGCTGGAGGGCGCCTGGGAGGCGTTCGAGGACGCCGGGATCGCGCCGGCTGCGCTGCGGGGCAGCCACACGGGCGTGTTCGTGGGCATCACCGCCTCCGACTACGGCATCGGGGCGCGGGGGCAGCACGAGCTCGAGGGGTTCCGCCTGACGGGCAACTCGGCGAGCGTCGCCTCGGGCCGGCTGGCGTACACGTTCGGCCTGGAGGGGCCGGCGGTGTCCGTCGACACCGCCTGCTCGGCCTCGCTGGTGGCGCTGCACCTCGCCTGTCAGGCGCTGCGGAGGGGGGAGTGCGAGCTGGCGCTGGCCGGCGGGGCGACGGTGCAGGCGAGCCCGGCCCTGTTCGTCGAGTTCGCGCGCCAGCGCGGCCTCTCGCCGGACGGGCGCTGCAAGGCGTTCGGCGCGGGCGCCGACGGCACCGGGTTCTCCGAGGGCACCGGGCTGCTGGTCGTCGAGCGGCTGTCGGACGCGCTCGCGAACGGGCACGAGGTGCTCGCGGTCGTGCGCGGCAGCGCGGTCAACCAGGACGGTGCGAGCAACGGGCTGACGGCGCCGAACGGGCCTTCGCAGGAGCGGGTCATCCAGCAGGCGCTGGCGAGCAGCGGCCTCACGCCCTCCGACGTCGACGCCGTCGAGGCGCACGGCACCGGCACCACGCTCGGCGACCCGATCGAGGCGCAGGCGCTGCTGGCCACCTATGGCCAGGAGCGCTCGAACGGCCCGCTCCACCTCGGCTCGATCAAGTCGAACATCGGCCACAGCGTCGCCGCCGCCGGGGTCGCGGGCGTGATCAAGATGGTGCAGGCGCTGCGGCACGAGCGCCTGCCGGCGACGTTGCACGCCGACGAGCCGTCGCCGCACGTGGACTGGTCGGCGGGTGCGGTCGAGCTGCTGCGCGAGCCGGTGGAGTGGCCGGCCGGCGAGCGGCCGCGCCGGGCGGCGGTGTCCTCGTTCGCGATCAGCGGCACCAACGCGCACGTGATCCTGGAGGAGCCGCCGGCGGTCGAGCGGCCACCGGGCGACGACGGGGAGGCGCGGCCGGTCACCGGCGGGGCGCTGCCGTTCCTGGTGTCGGCGAGGAGCGCCGGGGCCCTCGCCGAGCAGGCGGGGCGGCTCGCGTCGTTCCTGGAGAGCCGGCCGGAGGCCGAGCCCTACGAGGTGGCGTCCGCGCTGGCGCTGCGGCGCGACCATCTCGGTCACCGGGCGGCGTGTGTGGCCGGCGGGCTGCCGGAGCTCGTGGCGGGGTTGCGCGCGCTCGAGCGCGGCGAGCCCGCGGGCGGCGTCGTCGGTGGTGTCGCGAGCGGCGCGGGCCCGGTGGCGTTCCTGTTCTCGGGCCAGGGCTCCCAGTGGGCCGGCATGGGCGCCGCGCTGTACCGCGAGTTCCCCGTGTTCGCGCAGGCGCTCGACGAGGTGTGCGCGGAGCTCGACCCGCGGCTGGAACGGCCGCTGCTCGAGGTTATGTTCGCCGCGGAGGGCTCGCCCGAGGCCGGGCTCCTCTCCGAGACCCGCTTCACCCAGGTCGCCCTGTTCGCCCTGGAGGTCGCGCTCCACCGCCTCCTCCGGTCCTTCGGCGTGGCGCCCGAATACCTGATCGGCCACTCGATCGGCGAGTTCGCCGCCGCCTACGTGGCGGGGATCTTCTCGCTCGCGGACGGCTGCCGCCTGGTGGCCGAGCGGGCGCGGCTGATGGGCGCGCTGCCCGCCGGCGGGGCGATGCTCGCCGTCGAGGCCTCCGAGGAGGAGATCCGGGCGAGCCTCGAGGGGCTCGAGGACCGGCTCGCCCTCGCGGCGGTGAACGGCCCCACGGCGGTCGTCGTGTCGGGCGCCGAGGACGCGATCGCCGACTTCGAGGCGAGCTGGCGCGCGCGCGAGCGGCGGACGCGGCGCCTGCACGTGAGCCACGCCTTCCACTCCCCGCTGATGGAGCCGATGCTCGAGGAGCTGCTCGCGGTGGCCGGGGAGATCGAGCTGTCGGCGCCGGCGATCCCGATCGTCTCGAACGTGACCGGCGCGGAGCTCACCGCCGAGCAGGCGCGCTCGCCCGAGTACTGGGTGCGCCACGTGCGCGAGACGGTCCGCTTCGCCGACGGCGTCGAGACCCTGCGTGCCGCGGGCGTGCGGCGCTTCCTCGAGCTCGGCCCCGACGGCACGCTGACGGCGCTCGCCGCTCAGTCGGCGGACGACGACGAGCGCCTGTTCGTCAGCACCCTGCGCGGGTCGAAGACCCCGCAGCGCGAGGCGCTGCTCACCTTCCTCGTCGCGGCGCACTGCGACGGCCTCGCGATCGACTGGCGGGCGCTGCTCGACGACCGCGGCCTCGGACGGGTCGAGCTGCCCACCTACGCCTTCCAGCGCGAGCGCTACTGGCTCGAGAGCACGGGCGGCCACGGCGATCCGGCGGCGGCGGGCCAGGCGGCGGTCGAGCACCCGCTGCTCGGGGCCCTGGTGCGCCTCGCGGGCGAGGAGGGCTGGCTGCTCACCGGCCGGCTCGCCCTCGCGACCCACCCGTGGCTCGCCGACCACGCGGTGCTCGACACCGTGATCGTGCCCGGGACGGCCTTCGTCGAGCTCGCGCTCGCCGCCGCCGAGCGGCTCGGCGCGGGCGACGTCGAGGACCTGACGCTGCTCGCGCCGCTCGAACTCGGCGAGC
>JALZEZ010000476.1 GCA_030861775.1 Actinomycetota bacterium | reverse complement strand
GCCCGTGAGCGGGCCCGTCCTGGCCGGCGATCGCGTGGTCTGGGCCGACGCTCGCCGCGACGGCGGGTTCGACGTGAGGTCGGCTCTCGTGGCCGGTGGAGATCGGCGGACGCTCCTCACGATGAGGGGCCACGCGTCGGAGTACTTCCAGCCGCGCCTCGCCGCGTCGGCGCAGGTGGTCGCGGTCGAGGCCATCGAGCACCAGCGGGGGCGTGACGACCCGCAGCGGTTCAGCGGCCGCTTCACGTTCGCGGGACCTCCGACCGGACCGCTCGACAGGGTCGGCGAGCGCTGCGGCCTGTCCGAGACCGTGCGTCCGCGGTCGATCGACGTCTCGGGCGACTCGTTCGCGTACATGACCTGTGGGCGGAGGATCGAGGTGAGGCGGATCGGGTCGCCGCTCCCACCGGAGCAGTTCGACGGGAACCTGCGGGGGCTGCGGCTCGCCGGCCGGTACGTGGCCTGGGTGGATCGCGAGCTCGGGGGCGTGACCGTCTACGACCGGATGACCCGCGGCGCGGCCTACCACCTCGACGAGCAGCGGACCGGCGGCGTGGGGGGGATCGACCTCGCCGACGACGGCACCGTCGCGATCGGATCGCTCCAGACGCTGAGCGTCGCGTCACCGGCCGAACCGTCGATGCGGGGCCTGCCGGTGGCGGGCGAGCGGACCTACCACCCGACGATCGCCGGCGGGACGGTCGCGTTCTCGCGCGCTCGCGACCGGTCGCGGCCGGGACCGGGCGGCGAGGTGGGGACCGTCCGCCTGGACGGCGGCGAGCGACTCCTGGCGCGCGGACCTGCCTTCGACGTCTACGAGCCGACCGCCGACTTCGACGGCAGCCGCGTCGCCTACTTCACCTACAACTGCTCCGACGCGACGATCCACGTGGTCGATGCCGATTCGGCCGCCCGCTCGTTCGGGCAGCGGCGGGGGTGCCCGTTCGCGCTCGCCCGCGCGCCGCGGGTGAAGAGCTCCCTGCGCGCGGTCCTGCTCGACATCGACTGCTTCGGCTTCGACGGCGAGACCTGCGGCGCGGAGCGGATCGAGCTCACGCGCGACGGCCGCCGCATGGGCTCCGCGCGGTTCGGGACGACCGTCCCGCTGACCGCGGCGGCACGGGCCGCGCTGAGGCGCACGGGGCGCCTCCGGGTCCGTGCGACCGGGATCTTCCGCGATCGGCCCGGCCGGCGCGAGCGGCGCACGTCCACGCTCACGCTCAAGCGCCCGGGTTCGTAGCCGCCGAGACCCGCCTATAGACTCGCGCGCGCCTTGCGGAAGTCGCGCACCCTACGCCGCGTAGCGCTCGGCGCGGCGGTGGTCGGCTTCGTCGCGCCGGTCCTGCGCCGCCGTCTGGGGATGCCCCCGGCGCTCACCTCGGTCGTGGCGTGGCAGGCCCCGCTGTCCGTCGCGCTCTCGTTCCCGCGCACGCGCGTGCGCGACGCGGCCGTGTACGCGACCCAGATGTGGGCCTACGTCGTCCACTACGAGATGCCGAACGACGACCACGAGGCGCTGCTCGCGCGCGTGCGGGTCGACTACCCGGTCAGGATGGACCGCCTGATCGGGCTCGGCGAGGTGCCCACGGTGCGGCTCCAGCGCACGCTGGGGCACCCCGACGAGATCCGCTTCCACGACACCGCGCTCTCGGCCGTGCACTGGGCCTGGTTCTTCTGGCCGCACGCGGTGGTCGCCTACGTGCTCGTGCGCCATCCCGAGCGCTTCGGCCGGGCCGCGGCCCTCATGGCCGCGACCTTCGACGCCGGGGCCGGCTTCTACCAGTTCGTCCCGACCGCCCCGCCCTGGTGGGCGGGCAACACCGGCTCGCTCCCGCACGTGCGCCGGGTCATGACCGAGGCCGGCGAGCGCTTCTGGGGGCGCTGGTGGAGTCCCCTTTACGATTCGCTCTCGGGGAATCAGCTCGCAGCTATGCCGTCGCTCCACTTCGCAACATCGGTGATGGCTGCTCATGTGCTCTCGGAGATCGGGACGGTGCCGGGAGCTGTGGGCTGGACCTACGCAGCGCTGCTCGGCTTCGCGCTCGTGTACCTGGGCGAGCACTACGTGGTGGACCTGGCCGCTGGCGCCGCGCTGGCCGAGGGCGTGCGGCGGCTGGAGCCGCTCGGGCGGCCCCCGGCGCGCACGCTCGGGCGCCTGGTCCGGAGGCTGGAGCCGGCCTGATGGACCGCCGGCGCGGCACGCTCGGCCGGGACTGGGACGACTCGGTCGTCGAGGCCGAGGAGCTGCTCGCGTCGAGCGAGCTCGAGGAGGACTCGGAGAACCTCGAGCAGCGCAGCGCCGCGCTGCTCAACCCGCGCCGGATCATGACGCTGGCCGTCGCGGTCGTGCTGCTGATCGTGGCCGTGTACGTCGTGTTCCCGAAGGTCGTCGGCGTGAGCACCTCGCTCGACCAGCTCCGCGAGGTGACCTGGTACTGGATCGTGTGCGCGGTCGGGTTCCTGGGGCTGGCCTTCCTCTCCTACACCCAGCTCTTCAGGGGCGTGCTCGGGGGGCAGGACCCGACCGACAAGGCGCGCCAGCGGCTCGACCTGAGCACGTCGTGGCAGATCACGATGTCGGGCTTCGCCGCCACCGTGCTGTTCTCGGCCGCGGGCGCCGGAGGGGTGGCCCTCACCTACTGGGCGCTGCGGCAGGCGGGCATACCGCGGCGGCGCGCGGCCTGCCGGATGGTCGCGTTCCTGGTGCTCCTGTACTCGGTCTACCTGCTGTCGCTGGTGGTGTTCGGGGTGCTCCTGCGCACGAACGTGCTGCACGGCGACAACCCGGTCGGCGGCACGATCGTGCCCGCGGCGCTGGCCGGGACGACGCTGGTCTTCATCGGGGCCATGGCCCTGATCCCGCAGGACTTCGAGCGGCGCTTCGCCGCGCTGCGCCGCCGCGGCGGCCGCGTGGCCCGCCTCGCCGCCCGGATGGCCACGGCGC
>JALZEZ010000475.1 GCA_030861775.1 Actinomycetota bacterium | reverse complement strand
GTGACGGTCGTGCTCGACGGCGCCGGCCTGGGCGAGGCGCCGGGCGCCGCGGTGGAGGCCATGCTGCGCGGCCTCCGGTGGGGGGTCTCGTCGGCCGAGGGCGTGCGCCCGGTGGCGCATCCGACCGCCGTGGTGGAGACCGGCACGCGGCGGGTCACGCTGACGTTCGCGATCGCGGCGCCCACGGCGCCGGCGCCGGTCGGCGGCGAGCAGCTCCACTTCCTGCGCGCGGCGATCCCCCACCCGGCCGAGCCCGGTGGGGAGGACGTGTTCCCACTCGCCACGGCCTTCGCGTTCTCGTTCAGGACGGCGCGGCTGAGCGTGGCCGGGACCGGCGTGCGTCCCAGCGCCGCCTTCTACAACGACGGGCTCCTCGACATCAGCAAGGACTTCAAGCCCTTCGGGCCGATCCCGCGCGAGGGCGACGCCTTCTACCTGCGGGCGGACGAGGCGCTCGGCAAGCGGCTGACCCGCCTGAAGCTGTGGTTCGACGACGTGCGCGGGGCCGCGAAGCCGATCGAGGTGCCGCCCGCCCAGCGGCAGATGGTGATGTACAGCAAGCAGGCGATGAGCATGAGCGCCGGCGGGTTCAGCGTCGACGTCGGGCCGGGGGGCGCCTCGTTCGGCACCCCCGCGGGGAGCGTGAAGGTCACGACGGGGCCCTCGGGGGTGACGGTGACGACCACGCCGGCGGCGGGCGGGACGGGGACCAGCGTCTCGCTGCCGCCGCCGAGCGAGGCGGTGAACACGATCTTCGAGGGGATCGAGGAGACCGGCAACAAGTTCGTCGAGGGCGGCAAGCAGCTCTGGGAGTGGGGCGAGAAGGTTCGCGAGGAGATCTGGAAGGGCAGCCCGCTGCCCGGGGAGCGCGGCGGCGGGGCCGTGGGCGCTGCGCCCGAGGAGGAGTTCGTCGAGGTGGGGCCGGGCCGCGTCGACGTGGGCCCGGCCCCCGGCGGGGTCGTCAGGGAGCTCCCCGAGGTCCAGTGGGCGGGCGCGCCCGAGCTGCGCTGGCAGCTCTACGACGGGACGCTCTGGCAGCCGTGGGTGACGAAGAACGCCCTGGCCACCTTCGCGCAGGCGATCACCGCGCCGGACCGCTCCGCGGCGACGACGATCGGCGGCCAGCACGGCAACTACGTCCGCGCGGTCCTGCGCAAGGACTTCGGCTGGGGCGCGTACGAGCGGCAGCTCGAGGACAACGCGGCGAAGATCGCCGGCGACACCACCAAGACCTTCAGATCGGTCAGCAAGCCGGACCCGCCCGCGGCGGGCTCGATCTTCGTCGAGTACCAGACGGCCGAGGACTCGTTCGCGCTGGGGACGCTGCGGGTGTTCGAGCGCAACGAGCCGGGCGCGCTGCACGAGCACCGGGTCAGCGCGGCCTCGGTGACTCCGTTCAGGCGGGCCACCGCGGAGGGCAGCGGCGTCTTCCAGCTCGGCCTCGGCGACATCCCGCTGGGGGAGGTCGTCACTCTCGCCTTCAACCTGGTCGAGGCCGACGCCTGCCAGGCCATCCCGGCCAAGGTCGAGCTGGCCTGGGAGTACCGGCGGGCGATCGAGGGGCAGGCGACCGGCGGGTGGGCCGATCTGCGCGTGGTGGACACGACCAGCGGCCTGCGCCAGACCGGCATCGTGCGCTTCGTGGCGCCGCAGGACTGGGCCACCGGCAACGACGACGCGGACAGCCTCGAGGGCGCCTGGATCCGGGTGTGGACCTCCGCGCCGAGCCTCGCCGGGCGGATCGTGCGGATCGCGACCGACGCGGTCGAGGCCGTCTACGTGCCGGCGCCGGAGCGCCCGCGCGCGTACGAGACCGCGGCGACCCCGCTGCCGGCGGGCGGCGTGAAGGGGCTGAAGGTCGCGATCCCGGGCGTGAAGGGATGCACGAACCCGATCCCCTCGTGGGGCGGCCGCGACCGGGAGCGCGAGGACGCCTTCCTCAGGCGCGCCCCGGAGGTGCTGCGGCACCGCAACCGGGCCTGCACGCCGTGGGACTGCGAGCGGCTCGTGATCGCCCACTTCCCGGAGCTCGCGCTGGCCCGCTGCCTGCCGCACCACTCCGACGCTCCCGGCCCGGAGGCCGAGTGCGCGCCCGGCTGGATCACGATGGTGCTCGTCCCCGACTCGGCGGACCGCCGGCCGGTCCCGACGATCCGCCTGGCCGAGCGGGTGAAGCGCTTCCTCGCCGAGCGGGGGACGCCGTGGCTGAACGTGTCGGTGCGCTGCGCCGAGTACACCGACGTCCGGGTCGAGGCCGACGTCCAGCTCCGGCCGGGCACGCCCGCCGGCGAGGCCGCCGAGCGCGTCGAGCGCGACCTGCGCGAGTTCCTGTGGCCGCTCGGGGGGCGCCGCGGGGCGGCCGAGTTCGGCGCGACGCTGTACCGCTCGTCGGTGGTCGCCTTCTTCGAGGAGCACGAGCTGGTCGAGTACGCCACAGGCGTGCGGATGCTGGCCCAGGGGCCGGCCGATCCCCAGATGAAGGGACCGCTCGAGTACGTGGAAGTGAACGGCTGCTCGGGGCTCGTCGCCTCGGCGGAGCAGCACGGCCTCGACCCGACGGCGGCGCTGTGACCACGCCCGCGCCCGCCCCCGTCCGCCTGGCCGAGCCCGCGGGGCACGACACGAGCTGGGAGCTGGCCCGCGAGGCCGCGCTCGAGGTGATCCGGCGCAGAGACGCCGCGTGGACCGACCACAACGTCCACGACCCCGGCATCACGATGCTGGAGGCCGCGCTGTGGTCGCTGGCCGACCTCCACTACCGCGTGGCCGAGCGCTCCTGGACGGAGTGGGGGGCCGAGGTGGCGGGCGAGGGGCGCGAGGCGGCGCCGCGGGGGACGGACGAGCGGCTGCGGCTCGCCGCGATGCTCAGGGGCCCGGCCACCGAGCTGCGCCGGAAGATCGACGAAGCCGCGAGCGAGGAGGCCGCCGCCGGCGTGGTCATGGC
>JALZEZ010000203.1 GCA_030861775.1 Actinomycetota bacterium | reverse complement strand
AGGCCGCACCGCGCTCGGCGCTCGACCTGGCCGCCGACGCCCGCTATCGCGCCACCGGCAAGCGCAAGACCGCCGTGGCCCGCGTGATCCTGCGCCCCGGCGAGGGCGGCTACACGATCAACGGCCGCTCCCTCGAGGACTTCTTCCCGCGCGCGGCGCTCCAGAAGGCGGCCCGCCAGCCGCTCGAGGTGGCCGGCTTCGAGCGCCGCATGGACGTCGTGGCCCGCATCCACGGCGGCGGGGTCTCCGCCCAGGCCGGCGCGCTCCGCCACGGCGTGGCCCGCGCGCTCGTCGAGGCCGACCCCAACCTGCGCCCCGAGCTCAAGCGCCGCGGCCTCCTCACGCGCGACGCGCGCGCGAAGGAGCGCAAGAAGGCCGGCCTCAAGAAGGCCCGTAAGCGCCCGCAGTTCTCGAAGCGCTGAGCGAGTCCATGGGGGAGCGCCCCCCGAAGCTCTTCGGAACCGACGGCGTCCGCGGCGTGGCGGGCGAGTTCCTGACCTCCGATCTCGCGGTCGCGCTCGGCCGGGCGGCGGCGACCATCTCCGCGGCCGAGGCCCCGCAGGTCCTGATCGTCCGCGACACGCGCGAGTCCGGCCAGACCCTCGAGGCCGCCCTGGCCGCCGGGGTGGCGGCCGCCGGCGGACACGCGCTGCTGGGCGGCGTGCTCCCGACGCCGGGCGCCGCCCTGCTCGTGCGCCGCTACGGCTTCGACCTCGCGGCCGTCGTCTCCGCCTCCCACAACCCCTACAGGGACAACGGGATCAAGTTCTTCGGCCCCGAGGGCACCAAGGTCCCCGACGACACCGAGCGCGAGATCGAGCGGCTGGTCGCCGAGCCGCCCGCAGAGCGCGCCGACGGCCGCGTGCGCGAGCTCCACGGCGCCGGCGGCGACTACCTGCGCGAGCTCGAGAGCCGCTTCGCCGGCCTCGACCTGAGCGGCACGAGCGTCCTGCTCGACTGCGCCAACGGCGCCACCTTCCGCGTCGCCCCCGAGATCTTCCGCCGCCTCGGCGCCCACGTGGAGGCGATCGCGACCGACCCGGACGGGCGCAACATCAACGACGGCGTCGGCTCCACCCACGTGGACGCCCTGGCCGAGCGCGTGAGCGAGGGCTCCTACGACATCGGCTTCGCCTTCGACGGCGACGGCGACCGCGTGCTGGCGGTGGACCGCAGGGGCGAGGTGGTGGATGGCGACGAGCTGATCGCCCTCGCCGCGCTCCACCTGCGCGAGCACGAGCGGCTCCCGGGCAACGGCGTGGCGGTGACGGTCATGACCAACTACGGCTTCCACCAGGCGATGAGCAGGGCGGGCATCGAGATCGCCACCACCCCCGTCGGCGACCGCCACGTGCTGGCCGAGCTCCTGAAGCGCGGCTGGGCGCTCGGCGGCGAGCAGTCGGGCCACATCATCGACACCGGCTTCGTCCCCTCGGGCGACGGCATCGCCTCGGCCCTGCTCACCCTCGAGGCCCTGAACGGCCGCGACCTCGCCGAGCGCGACGCGATGAAGCGCCTCCCCCAGAAGCTGGTCAACGTCAAGGTCGGCGACCGCGACAAGCTCGACGGCGCCACGGCCGTCTGGGACGCGGTCGAGCACGAGACCGACGGCCTCAAGGACCGCGGCCGGGTCCTGATCCGCCCGTCGGGCACCGAACCCGTCGTCCGGGTGATGGTCGAGGCCCCCGACCAGGCCGAGTGCGACGCGGTCGTGGACCGCCTCGTGGCCGTCGTCGAGCGCGAACTGGCCTGATGTCCGAGGGTGGCCGGAACGGGTTGCCGCCGATACCCTGGGGGTGGAGAGAGGGCCGTCGGGAGGCGGCTCTCTTCAGTTGACAGACGGGCACCGCACGGAGGCGGACCCGGGGAGACGCCGAAAGGGAGATCGTATGTGCGGCATCGTCGGATACGTCGGAGACAGGCCCTGCCGGGACCTCCTGCTGAGGGGCCTGGAGAGGCTCGAGTACCGCGGCTACGACTCCGCGGGCGTCTCGCTGCTCCAGGACGGCCGGATCGAGTCCGTGCGCGCCGTCGGCAACCTCTCCTTCCTCCGCGAGGCCGTGGCGCAGAACACCAACGGCACCGCCGTGGCCCTCGCCGAGCGCGAGCCCACCACCGGCATCGGCCACACCCGCTGGGCCACCCACGGCCGGGTGACCGAGGAGAACGCCCACCCGCACTACGACACCGCCGACAGGATCCACATCGTCCTCAACGGGATCGTCGAGAACCACGTGGAGCTGCGCGAGCGGCTGCGCTCGAACGGCGCCCAGTTCACCTCCGAGACCGACGCCGAGGTGGTCGCCCACCTGATCGCCGAGCACCTCGACGGCGACCTGGTCGAGGCCGTCCGCCATGCCTACCTCGAGCTGCGCGGCCACTACTCGTTCGTCGCCATGTCGGCGGACGACCACAACCTGCTCGTCGGCGCACGCAAGGAGTGCCCGCTGGTCATCGGCGTCGGTGAGGACGAGAGCTTCATCGCCTCCGCCATCCCGGCCTTCCTGAAGGAGACCCGTCGCATCCAGATCATCAACGACGACGAGGTCGTCGTGGTCCGGCCCGAGGGTGTCGAGTTCGTGAACGCCCACACCGGCGCGCCGATCGAGCGCGCGGTCGAGGAGGTCGACTGGGACGACGAGGCCGCCGAGAAGGGCGGGCACGAGACGTTCATGCTCAAGGAGATCCACGAGCAGCCGGACGCCGTGGCCGAGACGATCGGCGACCGCCTCGCCGGCGGGACGGTGGACCTCGGCGACATCGGCATCTCCGACGACGAGCTGCGCGAGCTGCGCCGCATCGTGATCGTGGCCTGCGGCACCTCGTACCACGCCGGGCTCGTCGGCCGCTACGCGGTCGAGGAGTGGGGCCGGGTCCCGGTGGAGATGGACATCGCCTCCGAGTACCGCTACCGCAACCCGGTCGTGGACGACCGCGACCTCGTCATCGGCATCACCCAGTCGGGGGAGACCGCCGACACCCTGGCCGCGATGCGGCTGGCCAAGAAGCGCGGCGCCCGCGTGATCGCACTGACCAACGTCATGGGCAGCCAGGCCACCCGCGACGCCGACGGCGTGCTGTTCACCCGGGCCGGTCCCGAGGTCAGCGTGGCGGCGACCAAGACCTTCGTGGCCCAGGCCGCCTGCATGTACATGCTCGGGCTGAAGCTGGCGGAGGTGCGCGGCACGCTCGAGCCGGAGCTCCTCGGCGAGCTGGTCAGCGGGCTGCGCGAGCTGCCGCACCAGATCCAGCGGACGGTCGAGGAGTCCGACGCGCGCGCCAGCGAGATCGCCGAGCGCTTCTTCACCGACTGCGAGTTCTGCCTCTACCTCGGCCGCCACATCGGGCTGCCGGTGTGCCTGGAGGGCGCGCTCAAGCTGAAGGAGATCTCGTACATCCCGGCGGACGCCTACGCGGCCGGCGAGATGAAGCACGGCCCGATCGCGCTGCTCAGCGAGCGCACGCCGGTCATCACCGTGGCGAACGCCTCGCCGGTGCTGGACAAGGTCCTCTCCAACGTGGCCGAGGTCCGGGCGCGCGGCGCGCACGTGATCGCGGTGGCAACCGAGGGCAGCCACGAGGTCTCGGACACCGCCGAGGCGGTCTTCTGGGTCCCGCGGTCGCACTGGCTGCTGCAGCCGATCCTGGCGATCGTGCCGCTCCAGCTCCTGGCGTACCGCGTCGCGAGGTCACGCGGCCTGAACGTGGATCAGCCGCGCAACCTCGCGAAGACGGTCACGGTCGAGTAGTCCCGGCTACTTCTCCGGGCGCATGCGCTGGACGGTGCCGACGATCAGGCACTGGGCCTCGGCCGTGCCCTGGTTGACCTGGCGCACGAAGCCCTCGTAGACGACGTTCACTCCGAACAGCTCGGTGTGGACCCGGAACGTGTTCGCACCGCCGATCGCGAACGAGAACGCCGCGTTGTTCTGGAGCACCCCGCTGGCCGCCTGGCCGTTGCCCACGTGCCGGGCGAAGTTGACCGGCGTGGCGTTCGTGTTCGTGAACGTGATCGAGCCGGTCGGGTTCTCGTTCCCGGCCGTGTTGTTCTCGTCGCTGCACGACGCGCTGAGCCGGCCCAGCTCGCTCTCGTCGAGCACGACCTGGCCGCCGGCCTGGTTGTCGGGGACCTGGAACAGGTTGCCGAACGTGTCGCTGTGCGGCACGCCCGACAGGTG
This sequence comes from Actinomycetota bacterium, assembly GCA_030861775.1. GTDB lineage: Bacteria > Actinomycetota > Thermoleophilia > Solirubrobacterales > Thermoleophilaceae > AC-37. Next base: position 2,424 of record JALZEZ010000203.1, on the reverse strand, counting down.
GTAGTTCGGGATCGTCCCCTTGCGGATCCCCGTGCGAGCCGCGGCGATGAGCCTGCCGGCGGCCTTGTCCACGCTGCCGGCGCGAACGGCGCTGAGGCCGTCCACCGCCCCGGCGTTGCTCGCGTAGTTGACCGCGGCGATCGACGTGCCCGCGCACGCCATGACGAGCGCGACGATGGCCACGACCATCGCCGGCGACGGGCGCCTGATACGCATGCTGCCTCCCTGGTGGTTGAGCGGACTACCCCCGAAACCGCCCGGCCGGCCGAAAGTCGCGGGTCAAGAGAACGATCCCCTGCGTAAATGGGGTGTCCTGCACCGCCTTGCAGGAAGCCCTTTTTACGCAGGAAATAGCGTACCTGTGTAATAACTACGACCTGCACTCCTACGCAGGTCTGCGACTTTACGCAGGAATGGCCACCGTCCAAAGGATCGAACGCGAAGCTGCGCGGCTGTTACCGGATCTACTCCGCGACCTCCTCGATGAGCCTGACCTGACGCTCGAGCCGCCAGAAGCCGCACCCGATCGAGGTATCGACTTCGTGGCGCACGACAATCGTGGACGAACCTGGGCGATGCAGGTGAAAGCGTCGAGCGGTCCGGGCCAAGTCGTCACGGCCGCTCGCCACTTGGCTGAATCGGCTCCTGAAGACGCCATTCCGCTTTTTGTCGTGCCGTTCATGTCTCGATCGGGGGCCGACGCCGCGGCACGCGAACGTCTGAACTGGCTCGATCTTTCCGGAAACGCTGCGATACGCGCGGAGAACCTCTATGTCTGGGTCGACGGTCGGCCGAACCGCTATACGTCTCGCGGTCGACGGTCCTCGCCATTCGCACCCAAGAGCGCTCGCATAACGAGGACGCTGCTGCTCGAGCCCGCACGCTGGTGGCTTCAGCGGGACTTAGTCGATGCGACCGGGCTAGATGACGGCACTGTCTCGCGCATCGTGAGCCGGCTCGACGAGGAACTGCTGCTGGAGCGTCGAGACCGGGAACTCCGTCCGAGGGACCCGGTCCTACTTCTCGACGCGTGGGCCGACCACTATCGCTTCGATCGGCATGACGCGGTTTCGTGTCATGTCAGCGGTAGTGGGATCGAGGTGGCGCGCAAGGTTGCGCCGAGGCTCGAAGCACTCGACGTGCATCATGCGTTCACCGGATTGCCTGCCGCCTGGGCGATCGACCATTTCGCGCGATTTCGGTTGTCGACCGTCTATGTCGAGGACGATCCACGCGATGTCGCCGAGCGTCTTGAAGCGCGACAGGGCACGAGGGGCGCGAACCTCCAAATTCTCGGTCCGAACGATGTCGGTGTCTTCGCGGGCGAGCAGAAGCGGGACGGACTGAATTGCGTGGCAACCGTGCAGATCTACCTGGACCTCCTGAACCTTGCCGAGCGTGCCGACGAAGCGGCGCGGCACCTACGCGCGCACCATCTCCGGTGGCATGGCGCCTCGCGATAAGCCGAGACATCGGAGTGGATACCGACGTGAAGAGACCGCGCAGGTTGAGGCGGCATGCCTCACGGTCGCTCTGACGCTCGGCGCGTTGATGGACGAGCTGTGCATCGTGGGTGGGCTGGTCCCGAGTCTGATAATCGACCGGGCGCTTGGGGGTGAGCCGGAGACCGGTGAGCAGCATTCCGGTACGAACGACCTCGATGTCGGACTCGCGGTCGCGCTCCTGGATGACGCTCAGTACGCCGAGATCAGCCGACGCTTGCGCCAAGAGGGCTTCGCCCCGGATGTCAACGAACGCGGTAACCCGACACCGCACCGATGGAGGCTCGAGGATCTCGAAGTCACCGTGGATTTCTTGCTCCCGGCGCTACCCGATGGAAAGCGTGGCGGCCAGGTCCAGCCGCTCGAGGGTGACTTCGGTGCGCTCGTCGCGCCGGGCTTAGAGCTCGCCTTCGAGGAGCGTCAAGAGGTTGAACTCGAAGGAGACACGCTGACCGGCGAGAAAGCGCGCCGAAGGGTTCCAGTATGTGGTCCAGCAGCCTTCGTCGTCCTCAAGGCCCTCGCGTTCGCTGATCGGAGCGAGCCCAAGGACGCCTACGACCTCATCTACGTGCTGCGACGCTGGCCGGGAGGCGCGGCGGAGATAGCTTCGCGACTGGCCGAACACCACCGGCGGCACAGCGGCATCGTCGAGCAAGCACTCACGGGTCTGGCCAACGACTTCGCCGACCCGGATCACGTCGGTCCACGTCGCGCGGCCTCCTTCGTCGCCGGTTCGACGGAGGATCTCGACGCCGCGGCGGCGGACGCCCACGGGTATGTCGATGACCTGCTTCGCGCGGCGGGTACGCTCGGCATCCGGTGACGCCCGACTGGCTCGATCCGCTCTACACCGCCGAGGAGATGCGCGCCGCCGACGCGTACGCGATCGAGGAGGCGGGGGTGCCGTCGATCGACCTGATGG
>JALZEZ010000474.1 GCA_030861775.1 Actinomycetota bacterium | reverse complement strand
GGCCGGGGCGGCACGACCGTCCCCGGCCGGCTGCTGCTGCGGCTCGACCGGCGGGCGATCGAGCGGCTCGGGCGGCGCCTCGGCGGCGTGGCGCTGATCTCGGCGACCAACGGCAAGACCACCACCGCCTCGATGCTCGCGGGGGTGCTCGAGCGCGACGGGCGGGTGGTGGTCCGCAACCGGGCCGGGTCGAACATGCACTGGGGCGTGGCCACCGCGCTGATCGACGCCGGCCGCGGCGCCGACGAGCTCGGGCTCTTCGAGGTGGACGAGGCATGGCTGGCGCGGATCGTCGAGCAGCTCGACCCCGGGACGCTCATCCTCGGCAACCTGTTCCGCGACCAGCTCGACCGCTACGGCGAGCTGGAGCTGCTGGCCGATCGCTGGGCGGACCTCGTCGCGGCGCGCGGCGAGCGCTCCGCGCTGGTCCTAAACGCGGACGACCCGCTGGTGGCGGACCTCGGCCGCTCCCACTCCCGGGTGACGTACTTCGGGGTCGAGGACGACTCGCTCGCGCTGCCCGAGCTCCAGCACGCCGCGGACTCGAAGCACTGCCGCAACTGCGGCCGCGCGTACGCGTACGAGGCGATCTACATGGGCCACCTGGGGCGCTATCGCTGCCCGGGCTGCGGTCGGGAGCGGCCGGAGGCCGACGTGGTGGCCGAGCGGGTCGTGCTGCGGGGCATGTCGGGGTCCGACGTCTCCCTGCGGACGCCCGCCGGGGCGTGCGAGGTGCGGCTGCCGCTGCCGGGGCTCTACAACGTCTACAACGCCCTCGCCGCCTGCGCGGCCGCGCTGTCGCTGGGGGTCGGGCTGGACCGGGTGCGCGAGGGGCTCGAGGGGATGGCCGCGGTGTTCGGCCGGGTGGAGCGCCTGCGCGTCGATGGGCGCGACGTCTCGATCCTGCTGGTGAAGAACCCGGTCGGCGCCAACGAGGTGCTGCGCACCCTGACGCTCGAGGACGGCCGGATCGACCTCTGGCTGGCGCTCAACGACCGGATCGCCGACGGCCGCGACGTCTCCTGGATCTGGGACGCGGACTTCGAGCTGCTCGCCGGACGCGTGCGCCGGGCCACCTGCTCGGGCACGCGGGCGGAGGAGATGGCGCTGCGGCTGAAGTACGCGGGGATCGACGCGCCGATCGCGGTGGAGCGGGACCTGGCCCGGTCGCTGGACGCCGCGGTGGCCGACCGCGACGGTGGCGCGCCGCTGTACGCGCTGCCCACCTACACCGCGCTGCTCGACCTGCGCGACCTTCTCTCCGACCGGGGGGTGGCGAAGCCGTGGTCGGAGTGACGGCGGACCCGGTGGTCTGGCACGACGTGGAGTGCGCGGCCTATTCCGCGGACCTCCCCCTCTGGCGCTCGCTCGCGGAGCACGCCGGCGGGCCGGTCCTCGACCTGGGCTGCGGCACCGGCCGCGTCGCGCTCGACCTCGCCGCCCGCGGGCACGAGGTGACCGGCCTCGACTCGGAGCCCGCCTTCCTGGACGCGCTCGGCGCCCGCGCGCGCGAGCGCGGGCTGCGCGTGCGGACCGAGGTGGCGGACGCCCGCTCGTTCGCGCTCGGGCGCTCGTTCGCCCTGGCCATCGCACCCATGCAGGTCGTGCAGCTCCTCGGCGGGAGCTCGGGCTGGCTGCGGATGCTCGGGTGCCTGCGCGAGCACCTTCGGCCCGGCGGCGTGTTCGCGGCGGCGCTGGCCGATCCGTTCGAGGGGATCCCCGCGGAGGACGCCACCCCGCCGGTCCCGGACGTGCGGGAGCAGGACGGCTGGGTGTTCTCGAGCACCCCGATCGCCGTCCGCGGCGAGCCGGGCGCGACGGTGATCGACCGGCTGCGCCAGTCGGTCTCGCCGGAGGGGCGGCTGGAGGAGGCGGTGGCGAGCATCCGGCTGGACGACGCGGACCCCGCCGACCTCGAGCACCTCGGAGCGAGCATGCGGTTCCGGACGCTGCCCCGCCGGCACGTGCCGCCCACCGGCGACTACGTGGGCAGCGCGGTCGTGATGCTGGAGCGGCTGGCGTGACCGCGCTCCGGGTCTGCTCCCTCTATCCGGAGCTGATGAACATCTACGCCGACCGCGGGAACATCGCCGTCCTGCGGGCGCGCTGCGAGTGGCGCGGGATCGGGTTCGAGCTGGCCGCGTCGTCGCTCGGCGAGGGACTCGACCCGGCCGCGCACGACCTCTTCTACATGGGCGGCGGCCAGGATCGCGATCAGGCGGCGGTGGCCCGCGACATGGTGGCCACCAAGCGCGACGCCCTGCACGCCGCGGCCGATCGCGGTGCGGTGATCCTGGCCGTCTGCGGCGGCTACCAGCTGCTCGGGTCGAGCTACGAGATGGAGGACGAGGAGCTGCCGGGCATCGGGCTGGTGGACCTGCGCACCGTCCGCGAGCCCGGCCCGCGGCTGATCGGCAACTGCGCGATCGAGTCCGACCTGGGCGGTGGCCCCTCCCCCCGCATCGTGGCCGGCTTCGAGAACCACGGCGGGCGCACCTACCTCGGCTCCGGCGAGACCCCGCTCGGCCGCGTCCTGAGCGGCCATGGCAACAACGGGAAGGACGGCCACGAGGGCGTGCGCAGGGGCAACGTCATCGGCACGTACCTGCACGGCCCGCTGCTGCCGAAGAACGTCTGGCTGGCCGACCGCCTGATCGAGCTGGCCCTGGGGATCGAGCTGGAGCCGCTCGACGACGCGATGGAGGACGCGGCGCACGGGAGCGCCCGCCGCGCGGCGGGCGTCTGACGGCGAGCACTTGGGGAGCGTGCGTCAGGCGGATCGGACCGTGGGTGAACCGCTTTGGTCGCTATGGCGACAAAACGGGTTCAGCCACCGCGGTCTCTGATCCGTTTTACACGCTGTGGCGTGTAAAACGGATCATGCGTCGCGCAAACCCAAGCCGTTTCGGGCTCTGGGCCCTAAGCGCTGGCTATCGCCCTGCGCGCG
>JALZEZ010000473.1 GCA_030861775.1 Actinomycetota bacterium | reverse complement strand
GCGGCCACGCGACCGAGGCCGGTGCGGCGATCGTCGGCGCGCTGCCCGGCTGGATCGCGGCGGCGCCCGTCGACGGCGCGCTCGCGGCGCTGACCGCCGCCGAGGTCGAGGAGGAGCTCGAGCGGCTGCGCGCGATCACCGTCCAGCCGGCGATCGCCACGGTCGCCGAGGACACGGTGCGACGCCGCCGGCGTGAGCTGAGGGGACGGGGCGGTTCCTGATGGCGGACCTCGAGATCCAGGCGATCGAGCTCTCGGAGCCGTACGCGGTCGAGCCCCCCGAGGGCGCGACCGGCGAGCCGATCGAGCGCGTCAGCGTCAGGATCGACGCCCGCAACACGTCGCCGGACACCACGCTCCACGCGATCTCCGAGGCTCGCCGGATCCAGTTCGACGAGGCGACCGGCACGCTGTTCCTCGGTCTGAGCGATCCGCCGCCCGAGGAGACTCCGGAGATCTTCCATCAGTTCGCGCCCGCGCAGACGCCCGTGCTGCCGAACGAGACCGCGACCCTCGAGGTGTCGGTTCCGCGCGTGATCCGCCTGCTGCGCGTGGGCGAGGGGGAGGGGCTGTCCGGCATCGCATACGACGAGGTCGACATGTCGCAGGTGCGCCGCGTGGAGTGCGAGGTCGCCTACGCCGACACGCCCTTCCGTCGCGCACCCGACCAGTCCGCGCGCGAGATGAACCGTGAGCTTTCCGAGCGGACAACCACGACACGGGTCGAGCTGCCGGTGCGGCTCGGCCGCCGTGCCGACAGGAAGGGCGCGCAGTGACCGGGCACTCGGCAGCCGCGCGGCTCGCAGATCCAACCTCGACCAGGTCAGGAGCGTGAGATGCCCAGCATCGACGACGTCTTCAGCGAACTACAGAGCGCGAACGGACGGCTTCAGCAGATACATGACCGGATCGTGGCGCTCACCAACTCGACCGACGCCGTCAAGGCGTCGACCGACCAGGTCAACAACACCCTCCAGACCGGCTTCGCCGAGGTGAACGCCAACCTCCAGACGCTCGTCGCGCTGACGGCCTACGCGGACAAGGCGCTACTGCACGTGACCAAGCAGAACGACACGATCATCTGCGAGCTCGCCAAGATCTCGCACAACACGTGCGGCATCCACAACGAGACGCACGTCCAGACCGGCCTTCAGCGCGCTCTCGCCAAGGACGGCCACCGGCTCCTCCGCATCTCCGAGCACGCCGAGGCCGACGCGACGCTCGCGGTGGACCGGCTGGAGAAGGTCGAGGCCGAGATGCGCGAGTGCTGCCCGCCCGAGGAGGAGCCGCCCGTCTGCGAGGACAGGCCCTGCCCGAAGCCGGCCGAGCTGAAGGAAGAGCCCCCTCAGGTGACGCAGAGGCCGACGGGCGGAAGGCGCAAGCCGAAGGACCCCCACTAGCGAGGGCGCGGCCTGGCGCCCTACGCCGCGGCGGCGCCGGCGGCCTCGTAGAGGCGCCAGGAGCCGGGCACGCCCTTCAGCTCGTGCTCGCCGCGGTCGGCGAACTCGAGCCCGGAGCCCACGACCAGGTCCTTCACGGTCCCCGAGACGAGCACCTCGCCCGGCCCGGCCAGGGCCGAGACCCGGGCGCCGATGTTCACGGCCATCCCGGCCACGTCGTCGCCCACCAGCTCGCACTCGCCCGTGTGCAGCCCGGCCCGGATCTCGATGCCCAGGCGGCGCACCTCGCCGGCGATCTCGGCGGCGCAGCGCACGCCCCGCGCCGGCCCGTCGAAGGTGGCCAGGAAGCCGTCGCCGATCGTCTTCACCTCGCGGCCCTGGTGGCGGGCCAGGTGCCGGCGCACCAGCTCGTTGTGGCGGTCGAGGAGCTGGCGCCAGCGCGCGTCGCCCAGCTCGGCCGCACGCTCCGTCGAGGCGACGATGTCGGTGAACATCACGGTGGCCAGCACCCGCTCGGGCGGGCGCTCCCTGCGCGTGCCGGTGAAGAACTCCTCGAGCTCGTTCACGAGCGGGTCCACATCGCCGCTGGCCACGAAGATGTCGCTCCCGGGCAGCTCGACCAGCCGGGCGCCGGGGATCCGCTCGGCCACGTAGCGCGCGTGGCCGCCCTCGTAGAAGCCGGTGCCGGGCCGCGAGAGGACCAGCGTCGGAACGCGGACCTGGGGCAGGATCGCGCGCACGTCGGTGTCGTTGTGGAGCATGAACAGCCGCCGGGCGTGGCCCGGCGCGGCGGTGAGGCGCTCGAGCTTGCCGAACCACTCGACGTAGCCGGGGTCGTCGGCCAGCGACGGCGAGATCGGGATGCCGCGGCTGCCCTCGCCCCACACGGCGATGCTCGGATCGACCACCCCCGCGATCCGCTCCTCGGTGCTCAATCCGAACGGGTAGTCGGGCGCGCGCGTGGCGCGCGGGAACGGCGAGTAGAGCGCCAGCGAGGTCACGCGGTCGGGATAGGTGCCGGCGAACAGCGTGGCCATCGCGCAGCCCTCCAGCTGCGCGAACAGCGCCGCGCGCTCCATGCCGGCCGCGTCCATCACGGCCAGCACGTCGTCGATCTGGTCCTCGAGCGAGTACTTGGGCTCGACGGGGTGGTCGGACATCCCGCTGCCGCGGCGGTCGAACATCACCATCCGCCCGCACTCCGCCAGCCGCCGGAAGAAGTTCGCGATCGGCCGGTACTCCCAGTAGTGCTCGACCGCGCCGAGGAAGGTCGGCACGTAGACCAGGTTCGCCGGCCCCTCACCCAGCACCTGATAGGCGATGTGGAGGTCGCCGCTCCTCGCGTAGCGGGTCTTCGGGCGCTCCGCCGCCGCGCTACTCCCGGTTCTCGCGGATGTACCGGATCAGCTCGTCCACCTGCTCGCGCGCGTCGTCCTCCTGGATCTGCTCGCGTACGCCGCTGTCGAGGCCGAGCGCCAGCGCCAGGGCGGCGCCGAGCAGCAGGGCGATCAGGATCCCGATCGCCCAGCGCAGCGGGTTGCGCTGCTT
>JALZEZ010000472.1 GCA_030861775.1 Actinomycetota bacterium | reverse complement strand
GCCAGAAGCTGGCCGAGCTGCCCGAGGAGCAGTGGGACGAGGCCGTGCTCGAGGCCCTCCGCGCCGAGGTGGCGGCGGTGCTCGGACACGACTCGCCCAAGGCGATCGATCCGGCGCGCCAGTTCAAGGACCTCGGATTCGACTCGCTCTCGGCGGTCGAGCTGCGCAACCGGCTCAAGCAGGTCACGGGGGTGACCGTCCCCTCGACGCTCGTGTTCGACTACCCGACCGTCGAGGCCGCCGCGAAGTTCGTGCGCGGTGAGATCTCGGGGATCGAGCGCGCCGCGCAGCCGAAGAAGAAGAAGGCCCGCGTGCTCAGCAACGAGCCGATCGCGATCGTCGGGATGAGCTGCCGGCTGCCCGGCGAAGTGTCCTCGCCCGAGGAGCTCTGGGAGCTCGTCGCCTCCGGGAAGGATGCGATCGGGCCGTTCCCCGAGGACCGCGACTGGGACGTCGAGAGCCTCTACGACCCGGATCCGGACACGCCCGGCACGGTGTACACGCGCAGCGGCGGCTTCCTCTACGACGCGGCGGACTTCGACGCCGGGTTCTTCGGGATAGGGCGTCCCGAGGCGCTCTCCATGGATCCCCAGCAGCGCCTGATGCTGGAGGCGGCCTGGGACGCGTTCCAGAGCGCGGGCATCGATCCGGCCACCCTGCGCGACACGGAGACCGGCGTCTTCGCAGGCGCGGTGACCAACGACTACTCCGACCGGCTCGGCGTGACGTACGAGGGCCTGCGGGTGACGGGCACGATGGCGAGCGTCATCGCCGGCCGCGTCGCCTACACGTTCGGCCTCCAGGGCCCCACGTTCACCATCGACACGGCCTGCTCGTCCTCCGCGGTGGCGATCCACACGGCGTGCCAGTCGCTGCGCGACGGGAGCTGCTCGCTGGCGCTGGCCGGCGGCGTGACGGTGCTCGAGAGCCCCCACCTCATCCTCAACTTCGCGCGTCAGCGCGGGCTCGCCGCGGACGGCCGCTGCAAGGCGTACGGGGCGGGGGCGGACGGGACGGGCTTCGGCGACGGCGTGGGCGTCCTCGTCCTGGAGCGGCTGTCGGACGCGCGCGAGGCGGGTCACCGCGTCCTGGCCGTGATCCGCGGCAGCGCCGTGAACCAGGACGGCGCCAGCAACGGGCTGACCGCGCCGAACGGGCCCTCGCAGGAGCGGGTGATCAGGGCCGCGCTGGAGAGCGCCGGCCTGTCGCCCGCGGACGTCGACGCGGTCGAGGGCCACGGCACCGGCACGACGCTGGGCGACCCGGTCGAGGCGCAGGCCATCCTGGCGACCTACGGCCGGGAGCGGACCGACGGTCCGCTGCGGCTCGGGTCGATCAAGTCGAACATCGGCCACACGAACGCCGCGGCGGGAGTCGCCGGCGTGGTCAAGATGGTCGAGGCGCTGCGGCACGAGCAGCTTCCGCGCTCGCTGCACTGCGAGGAGCCCTCGCCGCACATCGACTGGTCGGCCGGCGACGTGCGCCTGCTGTCGGAGCCGGAGCCGTGGGAGCGGGACTCGCGGCCGCGCCGGGCGGGCGTCTCCTCCTTCGGCGTCACGGGGACGAACGTGCACATCATCCTGGAGGAGGCTCCGGCCGAGGAGCCGGCGCCCGCCGAGCGCTCCGCCCCGGCGGCGCTGCCGCTGGTCGTCTCCGCCCACAGCGACGCGGCGCTCCGGGGGCAGGCGGAGCGGTTGCGCGACTGGCTCGTGAAGCGTCCCGAGCTGGACGCGCTGGACGTGGCGTTCTCGCTGGCCACCGCTCGTGCGCAGCTCGAGCGGCGGGCGGTCGTGGTAGGGAAGGACCGCGAGGAGCTCGTGGCGCGGCTCGCGGCGCTCGCCGGGGACGAGGCCTCCGACGGGGTCGTGACCGGCCAGGCGCAGCGCGGCAAGGTCGCCTTCGTCTTCCCCGGCCAGGGCGCGCAGTGGGACGGCATGGCGCTCGAGCTGCTCGACTCCGCACCGGTGTTCGCCGAGTCGCTGCGCGCCTGCGCCGAGGCGCTCGCGGCCCACGTCGACTGGTCGCTCGAGGACGTCCTGCGCGGCGCCGACGGAGCGCCCTCGCTCGAGCGCGTCGACGTGGTCCAGCCGGCCCTGTTCGCGGTGATGGTCTCGCTGGCGGCGCTGTGGCGCAGCTTCGGGGTCGAGCCGGCCGCGGTCGTCGGCCACTCGCAGGGCGAGATCGCCGCCGCCCACGTGGCCGGCGGGCTCTCGCTCGAGGACGCCGCCCGGGTCGTCTGCCTGCGCAGCCAGGCCGTGCGCGAGGTGATGGCCGGCCGGGGCGGCATGGGCTCGCTGGCGCTCACCCCGGACGAGGCCGAGCAGAGGCTCGAGCCCTACGGCGAGCGGCTGTCGCTGGCGGCCGTCAACGGCCCTAGCTCGGTGGTCGTCTCGGGCGAGCCCGAGGCGCTCGAGGAGCTCCTCGCGGCCTGCGAGGCCGACGGCGTCTGGTGCCGCAAGATCCCGGTCGACTACGCCTCGCACTCGGCCGCGGTCGAGGACCTGCGCGAGCGCCTGGCCGAGGCGCTGGCGGAGATCGAGCCCCGCTCGGGCACGGTGCCGTTCTTCTCCACGCTCGCGGGCCAGGTGCTCGACACCGCCGCCCTCGACGGCGACTACTGGTTCCGCAACCTGCGGAGTCCGGTGCGCTTCCACGACGCCGTGGCGGCACTGATCGAGGACGAGGTGGCGGCCTTCGTCGAGGTCAGCCCGAACCCCGGCCTGACCGTCTCGATCCAGTCTGCCGCCGAGGCGGCCGGGGCCTCCGAGCGGGTGGCCGCGATCGGCACCCTGCGCCGCGGCGAGGGCGGCCTCGAGCGCTTCCTGACCGCGCTCGGCGAGGCGCACGCGCACGGCGTGGCGGTCGACTGGGCGCGGCTCTTCGAGGGCAGCGGCGCCCGCCGCGTCGAGCTGCCCACCTACGCGTTCCAGCGCGAGCGCTACTGGCTC
>JALZEZ010000036.1 GCA_030861775.1 Actinomycetota bacterium | reverse complement strand
AGCGCGCGACGAGCCCGCCGGTCCCCACGCTGTTCGCTCAGAAACCCCCGTGCGGGGGGTTGACGTTGACTGGACAAATCGAAGAAGGTCGCCGCAGCATCGTTCGATTGGTCCGGGGCGGGGGTTAGTCAGACGCCGGGGCCTCTAGAGGAGGACTCGCCATGGCCCGGCGCACCGCGCTTCGACCTGCCCTGATCGCTGCCGCGATCGCCATTCTCGCCGCCGCAGCGGCGGCGCTGCTGCTCTCATCCGCGTCGGCCAGTGACGACGAACCCTCCCCGGGAGAGGTGCGCCAGCAGGGTCGGATCGTCCGCGAGCTCCCGGAACTGCGCACGAGCCGCTCGCGCACGTTCGCGACCGACGCCCGCACGAACGTCACCCGCACCTACAGCGAGCCGGTCAACTTCCGCGAGAACGGCAAGTGGCAGCTGATCGACAACGACCTCGAGCCCGATGCCACCCCCGGCTACGCGCTCGAGAACGCCGCCAACGGCTACGAGCTCGCGCTGCCCGACTCGCTGGCGGCCGAGCCGGTCGAGGTTGCCGACGGCCCCGACTCGGTTCGCTTCTCGCTCGACGGAGCCGCCGGCACGCCTCAGGCACACGGCAACGAGGCCCGTTACGCCGACGCGCTGCCGGGCGTCGACGTCACCTACCAGGCCCAGAACAACGCCGTGAAGGAGTCGCTGATCCTGGGCAGCGCCGCTGCCGGCTCGAAGTTCTCCTTCACCGTCGAGGCGAGCGAGGGCCTGCGAGCGCGCAAGAACGACGCCGGCGGCATCGACTTCGTTCGCGACGGCGAGGTGCGCCTCAGCTTCGCCCCGCCCTACATGGAGGACTCGGCGCCGACGCCGGTGCGGTCTCAGAGAGTCTCGTTCGACCTGCGCGAGGAAGGCTCGGGCTACAAGGTCGTCCTGCGCGCCGACCCGAAGTGGCTGCGCGATCCCGGCCGCGTCTACCCGGTCACGATCGACCCGACCACGGAGATTCACACCAACGACGACTGCTACATGGCCTCGGGCTCGGACGCGAACTCGAGCTTCTGCGGCTACACCGACCCGTGGATCCAGATCGGCACCGACGCCTTCGGCAGCGTGCGCCGCGGCTTCATGCGCGCCGACACGAGCGCGATCCCGAAGACGGCCGAGGTGCTCGAGGGCGAGCTGCACCTCTACGTCGAGTCCGGCACGCAGCGCAACGTCGACCTCCACCGTGTGACCAGGCAGTCGACCAGCGCGCGCACCTGGAACAAGTACGACGGGACCAATGCCTGGACGACCGCGGGCGGCGATATCTCGGCGAGCCCCGACGGCTCGGAGTCAGCCTTCGGCGGCGCCGTCGGGCTCGAGCGCATCAACGCCCGCAAGCTCGTCCAGGGCTGGGTTGACGGCTCGATTCCCAACTACGGCCTGATCGTCAAGGACAACGGCTCGACGGCCGGTGTCCTGAACATCACCGGCGACTCCGCCTCGAACGACCCACTGCTGGAGATCGAGTGGGCTCACCGCGTCGGCGAGCAGGACCGCTGGACGTTCGCCGAGCAGAAGCTCTCCGACCGGATGACGCTGAAGACCAACGTGGCCAACGGCAACCTGATCCTGAAGGAGGCGGACATCCAGATCCCCGGGATCGCCGGACACGACCTCGACTTCTCGCGCTTCTTCAACAACCTCGAGTACGACTCGGTCGCTGGCGAGGACCTCGGACTCGGCTGGCGGATGAGCACCGGCTACGACGTCTGGCTGCGCTCCTCGGGGCTCGGCACGACCCAGAACTTCAACGGCCCCTCCGACTTCTGGGCCCCCTACGACAAGAGCGGCACGACGAGCTACACGACGCCCACCGGCATGAACGCCGACCTCGTCAAGAACACCGACGGGAGCTTCAAGCTGACCTACCGCCAGTCGAACCGCAAGCTCAACTTCTCGAGCATCGGCGAGCTGTCCTCCGACGAGGACCGCAACGGCAACAAGATCTCGTTCGCCTACAACGGCACCGGCGGCAAGCTGCTCTCGATCAAGGACACCCACGATCAGGGCACCGCCAACAACACGCTCAGCTTCACGTACACGGGGGCCGGCTACATCGACAAGGTCACCGACCGCACGACCCCGACCGTGCGCACCTGGGACTACAACTACACCGGCGACAAGCTGACGAGCTACGTAAACCCCGACGGCAAGACGACCAGCTACAGCTACGACGCAAACGAGAACCTCTACGAGATCACCGACCCGCGCGGCAACAAGACGCGAATGCTCTACGACTCGCAGTACCGGGTCACGTCGATCCAGCGCTTCACCGACGCCGGCAACACCACCGGCCCGATCACCCGCTACGAGTACCCGACCACCCTGAGCTCCCAGTGCCAGGGCGTCGGCTCCGGCGAGGGGACGGTCGTGGGCGAGACGATCGAGAAGGACCCGCTTTGGACCTCCGGCACCGCGCACACGACCAAGTACTGCTGGGACAAGCTGCTGCGCGTCCAGAAGACGATCGACGGCCGTGGCGAGTCACGTAGCAAGAGCTACACGTCGAACAGCGATGTGACGACCCTCGACAGCATGGGGGCGCAGGCCTGGAATCTGAGCTTCGACGACGACCGGGCGAAGGAGGCGTCGTCGCCGACCGCGGCGGGCCAGTCGGCTGGGCTCAAGATGACGTACGGGTACCCGAACGACTCCGCCGACCCGGACAGGCGGAGCAACCCGCTGCACTGGCTGCCGTCGAGCCTCACGGACACGCAGAACAAGACGACCGACTACACCTACGACTCCGAGGGCAACCTGACCGAGGTCAAGCTGCCGTTGTCGGGCACGCCGAAGATCACGATTGGAGTGAATGCCAACGGCACCACTTCGTCGATAACCGACGCGAAAACGACCGGCACTACGAGTTACACCTACGAGTCGGACGGCGATCTCGACACGATCGACCGCCCCTCGACGCTGCTGACCGAAACGATGGACTACGACGTGGTGCATCGGCTGACCTCGCACGCGAACGCGAGCATGCCGGGTGTCACCGAGACCTATGGCTACGACAAGGTCGACCGGATGACCAGCGTCGCCTTCAACGCCGCGAACAGCGTCACCTACGCCTACGACGACAACGGCAACATGACCACGCGCGTCGACGCCACCGGCACCAGCACCTACGTCTACGACAAGCTCAACCGCCTGACCCAGGAGAACCTGCCGGGCGGGCGCACCAACAACTACACCTACGACGCCGCCAGCAACCTCGCGACGCTCCAGGACGCCGGCGGCACGACCACCTACACCTACGGCGCCTCGAACCTGCTCGCGACGATGCAGGCGCCGGGCGACAGCGCGGCGACGAGCTTCACGTACAACAAGGACGCGCAGCGCGTCAAGACGAGCTACCCGAACGGCGTCGTGCTCACGATGGACTTCGAGGACAAGATGGCGACGGACGGGACCGCCGACAGCACCGACACCGGCCCGAACCGGCTCAAGTCGATCGAGGCCAAGAAGACCGGGGGCAGCGTGCTGACGAAGTCCAGCTACGGCTTCACGCCCGATACGACGCTCTGCGGCGGTACGAACGCAGACACCTCGCTGCGCCACTCGGTCACCAACAAGGACGGCGTCACGTCGAAGTACTGCTACGACGCGCTGAACCGCCTGACGAAGGCGAGCAACCACAACGGCTCGACGTACGACTACACGCTCGACGCGAACGGCAACATCACCAAGCGCGTCAAGGGAGCGACGACGACGAGCTTCGGCTTCGACACCGCCAACCGGATGTGCTGGCAGGTCTCAGGCTCGGAGCCGGACGCCAACTGCGACCCGGATCCGACCGGGGCGACCACGTACGCGTACGACTCGACCGACCAGGGGGGCAGCCTGGACACCTCGAGCTGCGGGCTGAACCTCGACTTCAACACCAAGGCCCAGACGACGAGCATGACCGGCCTCTGCGGTGGCGGCACGACCGCGATGACGTACGCGGGGACGAACCAGCTCGAGCGCTTCACCGCCGGTGGCACCACGTTCACGAACAACGCACTCGGCGTGGGCGCCGAGACGACCGGCACGAGCACGACCTACTACCGCCGCGACAACCAGGGCGGACTGGTCTCGGAGCGCCTGGCCAGCACGGGCAACCCGATCTACTACTACGCCTTCGACGGGCTCGGCTCGGTGTCGGCACTGACTGACTCGGCCGGCGCCGCGCCCGCGCTCTACAGCTACGAGCCCTACGGCGAGACGACGGCGTCCGGCTCGGCGCCGACCACACACAACCCATGGCGCTACACGTCGAGCTACCTCGACTCGACCGGCTTCTACAAGATGGGGATGCGCTACTACCGGCCGGAGCTGATGCGCTGGACGCAGCAGGACCCGGTCGAGCAGCCAACCGATGCTCTGCAGGCGATGCTGTACGGGTACGCCGGTGGGAATCCCATAAACGCGGCGGATCCGATGGGACTGGCGCTTCCAGGTCAGAACGCTCTCAGCGAGCTGGGGGACCGCATCGGGAGCGGTCTCAGCTCCGCGTCTCGCTGGGGCAGGCGTCAGGTAGGGAGGGGATTCAGGGCGGTACGGTCAGGTGGCCGGCGGATCGGTCTAGCCGCCGCAGGTACCGCGGCGCTCGCGGTCGGGACCGTTACGTGGGCGGTTTGTGGCGCGGGAAGCGAAATCGCGGCCATCCACTGTGGCACCGCCGCCGCGGCCCCACTCACGGCAGGAGCGCTCCTGTGGAATGAAGCGCTTGAATAGGGGTGGGTGCTCGATCTCGATGCGCGTGGGGTCACAGGGATCATGTCGGCGACCGTGACCGTTCTTGTGGCGGGCGCCCTCTTGGTGCTCTGGGCTGTGTTCATCATCCCCGCGACCATGCGCTCCGCCGAGCGACGTGCCCGGTCCCACGGCCAGGCACCAGCAGCCGTCGAGGCCCGCTTCGGATCGCGGCTGTTTGTCATGGCGGTTCGTTCTGGCTTGCTGTTGGGAGTTCTGCTCATTACGTGGGGTGTGCTCCGCCTCTTGGTCGGGAGCTAGTCAGGCAATCCGTCGCCGTGGCGGCGCGCTAGCCGGCGCGGCGATCAGCCGCCGCGGCGCGCCAGTACCCGGTCGCGCAGCCTGCGCCGGCGGACGCGGTCCGCCGCCAGCCAGCCCACGATCTTCATGAACGCGTTGAGGAGGATCATCGTCTCCTCCGCGGCCTTGAGCGTGCGGTCGCGCTCGAGCTCCGTCGGGCTCGACCCGCTGATCCACTCGGCCTCGGCATGCTGGCTGCCGTCGATCACCGTGCCCGTGAGGCGGACCCGGTGCTTCGTCTCTCCGGCGACGAACGTCATCCGGTTCGGGCTCAGGAAGGACAGCGCGATGCGCTCGATCGCGTGGTTGGGCAGCTCGAAGACCGCACGGTCCTCGCCCGGCACCCGGAAGCGCACGCCGTGCTCGTCGTCCTCGACGAGCCCGTGCAGCTTCGTGCCCTCCTCCGTCTTGTACACGGCGGAGTTCGGGCCCTTGTTCTCCGTGCGCTCGAAGATCGCCATCGGGGCCTGAGTATGGAGCCCCGCGGGGGAAGAGCGATACTGCGCTTGTGAACCCGTGGAGCGGGGACGTGGTGGTCGTGGGCGCCGGGCTCGCGGGACTGGCGGCGGCGTCCGCGCTCGCCGACGAGCACGAGAAGTCGGTGGTGGTGCTCGAGGCTCGCGACCGTGTCGGTGGCCGCATGGTCTCCCAGCCGATCGGCGGCGGCCGCGGTTGCGTCGATCTCGGTGGGCAGTGGATCGGGCCGACCCAGACCCGAATCGCGGATCTGGCCGAGCGACTCGGCGTCACCACCTTCCCCTGGCACCACGACGGCACGAGCATCCTCCACTTCGGCGGCCGCCACGGCCACGTGGGCGACGACTTCAAGAGAGTCGACGACACCTATCCGCTGACCGGCGCCGAGTACGACGACTACGTGAGCGTCGCGAAGGCGTACGAGGAGCTCGCGGCGGAGGTTCCGCCGGACGCGCCCTGGACCTGGAGCAGGGCCGGGGAGCTGGACGGCGAGACCCTCGCGCGCTGGCTGGCGGAAGAGGCGTCGACCCCCTTTGGAAGCTGGACGGTCGCGACGCTGGCGCGCATCGGGGGGTCCGGCGCGTTCGAGCCCGAGGACACCTCGCCGCTCCACTTCGCCTGGATGCAGAGGGTGGCGCCTCAGGCCGAGGGTCCCGAGACCACGCTGTTCCACGGGTGCGCGGGGCAGATCCCCCCGAAGCTGGCCGCGGGCCTCGCGGAGGACGCGATCCGGTACGGCGAACCGGTGCAGGCGATCGAGCAGGACAGCGGACGCGTCACGGTGCGGACCGCCGCGAACACCTACTCCGCGAGCCACGTGATCGTCGCGATCCCGCCCCCGCTCGCCGGGAAGATCAGCTACTCCCCGCCGCTTCCGGCGAAGCGCTCTCAGCTCGTCCAGGGCTGGCCGATGGGCGCGATCATCAAGGTTCACGCGATCTACAACCGCCCGTTCTGGCGCGAGGACGGCTTGAGCGGGATCGG
This sequence comes from Actinomycetota bacterium, assembly GCA_030861775.1. Taxonomy (GTDB): domain Bacteria; phylum Actinomycetota; class Thermoleophilia; order Solirubrobacterales; family Thermoleophilaceae; genus AC-37. The sequence goes on along the minus strand of JALZEZ010000036.1, from coordinate 9,036 downwards.
TCAGGGCGACCTGCCGACGATCGAGTTCACGGCGGACAGCTCGGAGCCCTCGGACGAGGCGCTGGGCATCCTCACGGCGTTCATCGCGGGCAGACGGGCGGTCGAGCTGGCCAAGGCCACGCCCGAGGAACGAGAGCGCTACGTCCTGGACGACTACGCGAGGTACTTCGGGGACCGGGCGCGGCAACGGCTCGAGTTCGTCGAGGCCAACTGGCTGGCCGAGCCGTGGACCACCGGAGCCTTCACGGCGTTCATGCGCCCGGGGGGCTGGACGGCGCACGGCGAGGCGATCCGCGCGCCGATCGGCCGGATCCACTGGGCCGGAACCGAGACCGCGACGGCGTGGCCCGGCTACTTCGAGGGCGCCCTGCAGTCCGCCGAGCGGGCGGTGGCGGAGGTGCTGGCAGGTGGCCCGATAGCGGCCTGATCGAGCGAAAGCGGGATCATCTGCGGCGTGGATGACAGGGACATCGGCGCCGAGGCGCGCGAGGTGGCCCGTGAGATCGGGAGCGACCCCGGCGATGTCCAGACCGTGGTCGCACTGCTCGAGCTCGGCGTGCGCCCGGACGCGATGCGCCGCGCGCTCGAGCGCGGCCGGCTCGAGGACGCGATCTTCGACGCGGCGCTCGACCCCGAGCGCGCGGCGCGGACCGTGACCCCGGCCCAGATCGAGGAGCGCGGAGGTCTTCCGGCCGACGAGATCGCCCTGCTCATGCAGACCGCGGGCCTGCCCGCTCCCGGCCCGGACGATCCCTCGTTCACGGAGGACGAGACCCGGCTGTTCATCGAGGCCGCTCGGGTCCGCGAGGTCTGGCCCCCGGAGCTGGGGCTTCAGGTGTCGCGCGTGGCGGGAAGGGCGCTCGCCAGGATCGCTCAGGCCCAGGTGCAGCTCTTCCGGCTCCACGTGGAGCCGCGCCTGCGGGCCGACAGCGGGGATCGGGTGGCCGCCCTGCCCGACGTGCACTGGGCCTTCGAGCGACTCCTTCCGCTCGCGACGCCGTATCTGACCGCGCTGCACCGGCGGTTGTTCGAGCGTGAGCTCACCGAGGTCGCCGTTCGTGAGGCCGAGGCCCGCGCGGGCGGCGAGCTGCTGCCCGGTGCCTCCGAGGTCGCGATCCTGTTCTGCGACCTGAAGGACTTCACGGCCTACGCGGACCGGGAGGGAGACGAGGCGGCGATCGAGGTGATCGAGAGCCTCGCCTCGATCGTGACCGAGGAGTGCCACGACGGGCGCGTCGTCAAGGGCCTCGGCGATGGCTACATGCTCGCGTTCGCCGAGGTCGGCGACGCGGTCGACACGGGCTGGCGGGTGGTCGAGCGCCGCCGCGACGCGGAGGGTCCGGGCGTGCACGCGAGCCTCGAACACGGGGTGGCGGTAGCGCGCGACGGCGACTACTTCGGAAGGACCGTGAACGTCGCGGCCCGCATCCTGGCGGCCGCCGGCCGCGACGAGCTCATAGCCACGGCGGCCGTCGCGCAGGCCACGGAGAGCACGTTCGACTGGGCGGACGCGGGTGCCAGGCGCGTGCGCGGCGTCAGTGAGCCGCTGGGGCTGTGCCGCCTCATCGGCCCAGCCGAGCCACATAGAGTCGTGCCCCAATGAAAGCGGCGGTGATCTACGAGAACGGCGGTCCGGACGTTCTGCGCTACGAGGACGTCCCCGATCCCGAGTGCCCCGACGGCCACATGGTCGTCGACGTCGAGGCGATCAGCATCGAGGGCGGCGATCTGCTCCACCGCGCGGGGGCAGAGCTCCCGTCCGTGCCGCACGTCGTCGGGTACCTCGCGGCGGGCACGATCTCCGACGTCGCCGCCGGCGTCGGAGACCGCGCGGTCGGCGATCGCGTCGTCACCCTGAACGCGGCCGGATCGCACGCGTCGAAGCGCGCCGTGCCGGCTCTGTCCACGTGGCCGATCCCGGACGGCCTGGACGCGGCGCGCGCCGCGTGCATTCCCGTCGCGTACGGGACCGCGCAGGAGTGCCTGTTCACCGCCGGCAACCTCCAGGCCGGCCAGACCGCCCTGATCCACGCCGGCGCGGGCGGCGTCGGGATGGCCGCGATCCAGCTGGCGAAGCAGGCCGGCGCGACCGTGATCTCGACAGCCTCCCGCGACGACAAGCTCGAGCGCCTGAAGGAGCTCGGGCTCGACCATGGGATCAATTACGCGAGCGAGAGCTTCGTCGAGCGCACGCGCGAGCTGACCGACGGGCACGGCGCCGACGTGGTCCTCGATTCGATCGGCGGGCAGAACCTGGTCGACAGCATCGGCGCGCTCGCCTACCGCGGCACGCTCGTCAGCGTCGGGGTCGCGGGTCGCGCCGGCTCGAATGTCGAGGCGAGGGATCTGTGGGCGAAGAACAACGCGCTGCGCGGCGTCTTCCTCGGCGGGGCGCTGCTGACCGAGTACCCGCGCGTCCACGCGATGATCGCGGACCTGTTCGGGCGGGTCGCGGACGGCGGGCTGCGCGTCGAGATCGACCGAACCTTCCCGCTCGCCGAGGCCGCCGCCGCGCATGCGTACATCGAGAGCCGCCAGGCCTTCGGTCGCGTCGTGATGACGCCGTAGACCGCCGCTCGGGGCTGGCGTCCCGGCACCCGCCCGGTTAAGGTCAGCATGCAATGGGACTCGCCCGGCGCTGCCTGCTCCTGGCCGCCACCGCCGCGGTATTCGGCTTGCTGGCCTCGGCCGCCACGGCCGCGGAGCACCTGGCCAACTGCGGCAACCTCCAGAGCACCATCGACGGCGCCTCCGACGGCGACACGATCACGCTCGGGGGCGAGTGCACCGGCAGCTACACGATCAGCAAGAAGGACCTGACGATCCGCGGTGACCCGGCGAACGGGACGGAGGACGGGTTCGTCTCCGCGACCGGGCGCGCCCTGACCGGCGTCGACAGCGGGGCGGTCACGATCCGCGACCTCTTCTTCGTGGGGCGGGCGGTGGTCGACCTGGACGGCGGAGCGATCTCGCTCACGGGCGACGTCGCTCCCGTGATCGACGACTGCGAGTTCCGCGCGAACGCGGCGGTGAGGGACACCGCCGGTGGCGCCGGCGGAGCGGTCTCGATAAGCCAGGCCTTCGGGGCGACCGGCGACGTCGTGGTCCTCGACAGCGTCTTCGGGGGTGCCGAGGTCGAATCGAGGAACAGCGCCGACGGCGTGGGGGGCGCGCTGCAGATCAGCGCGAACGGGAGGACCGAGCTGACCGGCAACAGCTTCCTGTCGAACCTCACCGGCCGATGGGGCGGCGGCGCCTCGGTCGTCACCGGCCGTCTCCACGCCGTGGGCAATCGCTTCGAGGGGAACTCCGCGGTGGACAGCGGCGGTGGCGCGAAGGTGATCCTCATCTCGGCCGGCGGCACGCAGGAGACGGACCTGACCGGCAACGAGTTCCTGAGCAACACGGTCACGGGCGGGTGGGGCGGCGGCCTTCACCTCGATCGGTCGGGTGGGCGCAACCCACCGCCCACGACTCGCGTGATCCGGCAGTCCGGCAACCGCTTCGAGCGAAACCGGCTCCTCGGGGTGAACCCGATCGGCGCCGGCGAGGCGATCGAAGATCTCACGGTGACCTCCACCGACGACCGGTTCGTCCGCAACGACGTCGACGCGCCGGGTGGCGGCGGGGGCGGGGTCGGTGCCATGCGCAGCACGCTGCGCGCGCGCAACCTGGTCGCGGCGGGCAACGAGGTGACCGGCGGCGCCGGCGGCGGCATCATGGCCTTCGAGGGGAACGTGAACAGCCCCGCCTCGATCGAGCTGGTCCACTCGACCGTCGCCGGCAACACCGTGGACGGGACCTCCACTGCGGCCGGGATCGACGGCGACAGCCTCTCCTCGCTGACGCTCTCGAACTCGATCGTCTTCGGCAACACCGGCGGCAGCGGTCCGGAGATCGCCGGCTTCCCGGGCGGGAACGTCACGGCCTCGTTCTCCGACGCCTGCGACGGCGGCGCCGCCCTGGCGGGCACCGGCAACCTCTGCGTGGACCCGCTGTTCGCCGACCTGTTCGCCGGCGACGTGCACCTGAACGCCGGGAGCCCGGTGCTCGAGATGGGCGGGCCGAGCCTGGTCCCGGCCGACCTGACCACCGACTTCGACGGCCAGGCGAGGGTGCAGGACGCGAACGGCGACGGCACCGCCGTCCCGGACATGGGCGCGGACGAGCGAGTGGGCATACCGGGGCCTGCAAGCGGCCCTGGCGATGGCGACGCCCCAGGCGATGGGGGCATCCCAGGCGATGGCGGTGCCCCGGGCGATGGCGGCACGACCCAACCGCTGCCGGACATGCGCCGCCCGCTCCTGGACTCGTTCGTCCTGCGCTTCACCGTCTTCGCGGTCGGCCCCGATCCAACGCCGCCCGTGCTCAGACCCGCGGCGAGGGTCCGCCGCGGCACCGAGTTCCGCTTCAAGGTCGACGAGGCCGGCACGGCGACGATCACGATCGAACGGGTGCTGCCGGGCCGCCTGGCCAAGAAGAAGTGCCGCAAGCCGTCGCGGACGAATGCGAACAGGAAGGCCTGCAGGCGCTTCAAGCGAGCCGGAAAGCTCCTGCGAGCGGCGAAGCCCGGCACGAACAAGGTGCCGTTCAGCGGCCGGATCGGCGCCAAGGCGCTAAAGCCCGGGGGCTACCGCGCCTCGGTCCAGGTGATGGACGCGGGGGGCAATCGCTCGAAGGTCAAGCGGCTCGGCTTCCGGATCGTCGCCGGCTGAGCCACGCCTGGGAGCAGGCTACGCTGACGGCAATGGGGCCGGCGGAGCGGAGCGACGCACGATGAGGCGCTCGATTCGCGTCGAACGACGGCTGGACGCGTCGCCCGAGGCGGTGTTCGAGATCGTCACCGATCACGCGCGCTACGACCGCTTCGACGGGATCCGGCGCTCGGAGCTGGTCGAGCCCGGGGATCCCGACCCGAACGGCCTCGGCGCCGTCCGCCGGGTCTGGCTCGGACCGCTTCGCTTCGAGGAGGAGATCACTGCCTTCGAGCCCCCGCGGCGCCTCGACTACCTGATCAGAGACGTCAGGACCCTTCCGTTCCGCCACGAGGGCGGCAGCATCCGGCTCGAGCCCGACGGCACCGGCGCGAACGCGGTGTGGACGTCGTCGTTCGAGATCCCGATCCCGGTCATCGGAGCGGCAATGGACCGGATCTTCAAGCGTCAGCTCGAGCGCGGGTTCGCTCACGTGCTCGAGCGAAGCGCCGAGCTTTCGACGCGGACGTCGCCGGCGAGCGCCTAGCGCCGTGCTGCTCACCATTTGATCGCTCGATGGCGGTTTCGCGCTGCGCGTCGCGTGGGATAATGCGCCTGCAAGCGGGGGACACGACGCAGGGGGGTAGCAGTGATGAGACGCGTGACGATCGCAGTAACGGCGTGCGCGGGCGTACTGGCGCTGAGCGCGCCGGCGGCGTCGGCAGACATCGTGCACGTGGCCGGGAACGTGTGCACCGGGACTGTCGAGTGGAGGGTCAACCTGGCCGGTGCGTACGCAGACGTCTTCACCACGGCGTCGACGTGCAAGCGTGCGGACGCGAACGTCGAGGACAACGGGAACCCACACGTCAACGTGAGCGACACCCTGTATTCCAACGGATACCGCATCGGCCTGGTCGGAGTCAACGTGACCGGTACCAACTCGTTCGTCGGCACTGCGGTCGGCTCCATCGGCGCGGGCCCGGTGGCGGTCGTGAGCCCGAACATCCTCAACGCGACGCTCGAGCGGGTCGACCTGTCGCGGACTGCGACCACGACCGAGCAGCACACCGGAATCGCGAGCTGTGGGACGAACTGCTACCGGACGCAGGTGCGCTGGGTCGATACCTGGCGCCCGTAGCAGCTAGTCCCCGAGGACGGCGCGGGTAGCGGACGCAGGCGCGTCCGCTACCCCTGCTCCAGCGGCGCCATCGTCAACCCCGCGTCGTTGAGCTGCTCCCAGTACAGCTCGGCCGGCTCGCGCGGCCCGGCCCAGACGATCGCCTGGCCGGTGTTGTGGATCTGGTCGGCCACCGCGCGGCCCTTCTCGAAGGTCATGCCGGGGATCACGCGGGCCAGGGCGGCGGCCACGCCGTCGAAGGTGTTGTGGTTGTCGTTCAGGACGATCACGCGCCAGGCGTCGCCCAGGCCGGCGCCGGGGTCGCCCACGCGCGGGATCTCGATCGTCGCGCCCTCGCTCGTCACGCCGCCGCCTCCTCCGCGCCCGCCGCGGCCTCCGCCCGCTTGCGCAGGTAGCGCTCGAGCCCCAGGTAGAGCTGCTCCGCCGGCGCGGCCTGCTGGAGCCGCACGGCCTCGTCCTCGTCCATCCCCGCCCGCACGCTCTCCCCGTACCGCGACCCGAACTCCTCCGGCCCCTCCTCCGCCCACTCGAGCTGGCGCCGCAGCGCCTCACGCGCGCGGTCGAGCTGCGCGCCCACCTCCTCCACCGGCCCGAAGTGGGTCAGGCAGAGCCGCTCCGGGCGCCACTCCTCGACCACGTCGATCGACCGCAGCCACGCCTCCACGTCGATCTCGGGCGGTGGCGTGGGCACGATCGTGTGCTCGGCCGGCGGGATCCGCACCCCGGCCACGTCGCCGGTGAAGGCCGAGCCGCTCTCCTCGTGCAGGTACGACACGTGGTGGCGGGCGTGCCCCGGGGTGTACGCGACCCGAAAGCCCTCGACGGTCTCGCCGCCCGACAGCGCCACCACGTTCTCCTCCGGCACGGGCACCACCTCGCCCCAGAGCCGCTCCATCATGTCGCCGTAGAGCCGCTCGGCGCTCTTCAGCAGCCGACCGGGGTCGATCACGTGCGGAGCGCCCACCTCGTGCACGTACACGCGCGCGTCCGGGTGGCGCCGCACGAGCGCCCCGGTCCCCCCGGCGTGGTCCAGGTGGATGTGGGTCAGGAGGATCGCCCGGGGCTCGACGCCCTCGAGCGCGCCGAGGCTCGTCGCGGGGCCCGGATCGACGATCACCCCGTCCGACTCGTAGGCGCAGATCACGCGGTCGCGCCCCATGTGCATCACGTCTATCGCCCGCGGCACCGGGGTGACCATACAATTCCGCCCATGGATCCACGCCTGCCTGAGCGGGACCGCCCCTGGGTGATGCGCACCTACGCGGGCCACTCCGACGCCCGCGAGTCGAACGCGCTCTACCGGAAGAACATCGAGAAGGGCCAGACCGGCCTCTCGGTGGCCTTCGACCTCCCCACCCAGACCGGCTACGACCCGGACCACGAGCTGGCCCGCGGCGAGGTCGGCAAGGTCGGCGTCTCGATCGCCCACAAGGGCGACATGCACACGCTGCTCGACGGCATCCCGCTGAACGAGATGAACACGTCGATGACGATCAACGCCACCGCCGCCTGGCTGCTGGCGCTGTACGTCACGACCGCGGAGGAGAACGGCGTCGACGCCGCCGGCCTCCAGGGCACCACCCAGAACGACATCATCAAGGAGTTCCTCTCGCGCGGGACCTACGCCTTCCCGCCCGGGCCCTCGATGCGGCTGATCGCGGACATGATCGCCCACTGCGTCGACGCGGTCCCGAAGTGGAACCCGATCAACGTCTGCTCGTACCATCTCCAGGAGGCGGGGGCCACGCCGGTCCAGGAGATCGCCTACGCCCTCTCCACCGCCCAGGCCGTGCTCGACCAGGTCCGCGAGCGGGTGCCGGAGGAGACCTTCCCGCGCGTGTTCGGCCGGATCTCGTTCTTCGTCAACGCCGGCATCCGCTTCATCGAGGAGCACGCGAAGCTGCGGGCGATGGGCCAGCTCTGGGAGGAGATCGGGCGCGAGCGCTACGGCGTGGAGGACGAGCGCTTCCTGCGCTTCCGCTACGGCGTGCAGGTGAACTCGCTCGGCCTGACCGAGGCGCAGCCCGAGAACAACGTCATCCGCATCGTCCTCGAGGCGCTGTCCGTGACGCTGGGCCGCGACGCCCGCGCCCGCGCGATCCAGCTCCCGGCCTGGAACGAGGCCCTGGGGCTGCCGCGCCCGTGGGACCAGCAGTGGTCGCTGCGGATCCAGCAGATCCTGGCGCTGGAGACCGACCTGCTCGAGTACCCCGACATCTTCGAGGGCTCGCACGTCATGGACGGGCTGGTGAGCGAGCTGGTCGAGGGCGCGCGGCAGGAGATGGCCGTGGTGGCCGAGCACGGCGGCGCCGTCGAGGCCGTGGACTACATGAAGACCCAGCTCGTCGAGTCGCACCGCGAGCGGGTGGGCCGGATCGAGAGCGGCGAGCTCAAGGTCGTCGGCCAGAACGTCTACACCAGCACCGAGGCCTCCCCGCTGGCCGCCGGCGAGGACGGCGGCATCCTCACGGTCGACCCGGAGGTGGAGCGCGACCGGATCGCGGCCGTCCAGGAGTGGCGCTCTCAGCGCGACGAGGACGCCGTCCGCAAGGCCCTCGACGAGCTGCGCGCCGCGGCCGAGGACGAGGGCACGAACATCATGCCGGCCACCCTCGCCTGCGCCCGCGCGGGCGTGACCACCGGCGAGTGGGGCGGCACCCTGCGCGAGGTCTTCGGCGAGTACCGCGCGCCCACCGGCGTGGACCACGCGGCCGGCGCCGCCGACGACGAGCGCCTGACCGACCTGCGCGAGCGCGTCGAGCGCGTGTCCGAGTCGCTCGGGCGGCGGGTGAAGATCCTCGTGGGCAAGCCCGGCCTCGACGGGCACTCGAACGGCGCCGAGCAGATCGCCGTCCGCGCGCGCGACGCGGGCATGGACGTGGTCTACGAGGGCATCCGCCTGACCCCGGCCCGGATCGCCTCCACCGCCGTCCAGGAGGGCGTGCACGTGGTCGGGCTCTCGATCCTCTCCGGCGCGCACCGCGAGCTGATCCCGGACGTGCTGCGCGAGCTGAAGGAGGCCGGCGCCGGGGTCCCGGTCGTGGTCGGCGGGATCATCCCGCCCGCCGACGAGCGGGCCCTGCTCGAGGCCGGCGTGGCGCGCGTGTACACGCCCAAGGACTTCGAGATCACTCGCATCATGGGCGACATCGTGGACCTCGTCGCCGAGCACCACGGCGCCGCCGCCACGGCGGCTTGACG
>JALZEZ010000202.1 GCA_030861775.1 Actinomycetota bacterium | reverse complement strand
ACACCACGCCCTCGCGCAGCCCGTTCACGCGCGCCGGCGCGCGCACCCGCCCGCGCGGCGAGACCACCTCCACCAGGTCGCCGTCGGAGACCCCGGCCGCCTCCGCGTCCGCCGGCGCGAGCTCCACCCACGCCTCCGGCGCCGCGTCGCTCAGCTCCGGCGCGCGACCGGTCTTCGTGCGCGTGTGGAAGTGGAAGATCGAGCGGCCGGTGATCAGCGCCAGCGGGTGCTCCTCGTCGGGCGCCTCGGACGGCGGCACGTACTCGCACGCCTTCAGGATCGCCCTGCCCTCGGGGTTGAGGGCCCGGTACTCGGTCTCCTCGACCCCGGCGCCGGTCAGCAGGTCCTTGCCGTACGACTCGCACACGTCCGCATCGGCGAAGAAGCGCCCGTCGGCGTAGAGGCGCTCGGTCCCGTCGGGCGCCTCCTCGGTGCACGGCCACTGGATGCCGCCACGCTCGCGCAGCAGCGCGTAGCTGAGCCCCGAGTAGTCGCACGGCCGCCCGCGCGAGCACTCCTTCCAGGCCTCGAAGGCCGACTCGGGGTCGGCGAACTTCACCAGTGGCTCGCCGTCGCGGTCGGTGAAGCCCATCCGGCGCGCGTAGTCGAGGAAGATCTCGAGGTCGGACCGGGCCTCGCCCGGCGGGTCGACCGCCTTCTCGGCCAGGTGCACGGTCCGGTCGGTGTTCGTGAACGTGCCGGTCTTCTCGCCCAGCGTCGCGGCCGGGAGGACCACGTCCGCGACCTCCGCGGTCTCGGTCATGAAGATGTCCTGGACCACGACGAACAGGTCCTCGCGGGCGAGGATCGAGCGCACGCGATCGAGCTCCGGAAGCGACACCGCCGGGTTCGTGCTGGTGATCCACAGCAGGCGGATCGACCCCTGCTCGGCGTAGCGGAAGATCTGCATCGCGTGGGTGGGCGCGGACCAGTGCGGGATCTGGAGCGGGTCCACGTTCCAGATCCGGGCCAGCTCCTCCACCTGCGCGTCGTTCTGCCAGTTGCGGAAGCCGGGCAGGTCCCCGTTGGCCCCGGTCTCGCGGGTGTTCTCGGCGGTCGGCTGGCCGTTCATCTGGAGCAGGCCGCAGCCGGGCCGCCCGAGCATCCCTCGCAGGATGTGCACGTTGTTGACCTGGACCGCCGCGGCCGTGGCCTGGTGCGACTGGTAGATGCCCTGGAGCACGGTCGAGACGAGCCGCTTGGCGGTGCCGATCGCCTCGGCGGCGCGGCGAATCGCGTCCGCGGGCACCCCGCAGACGTCCGCGGCCCACGCCGGCGTGCACGCGCCGGTCATCTCCTCCAGCTCCTCGAAGCCCACCGCGTGCGCGTCCACGTAGGCGCGGTCGATCCAGTCGTGCTCGATCAGCTCGTGCACGATCGCGTTGAGCAGGGCCAGGTTGGTTCCCGGCCGCGGCGCCAGGTGGATGTCCGCCTCGCGCGCCACCGGGGTCAGGCGCGGGTCGACCGCGATCAGCGTCGGGGGATCGGGCCCCGCGCGGCGGTCGAGCATGCGCATCCACAGCACCGGCTGGGTGGCGGCGACGTTGTGGCCGTAGAGCGCGATCGTGTCGGCGTGGTCCACGTCCTCGTACGAGCCGGGCTGGCCGTCGCAGGCGAACGACTCCTTCAGCGCCTGCGCCGCCGTGGCCGTGCAGAGCCGGGTGTTGCCGTCGAGGTGGTTGGTGCCGATCCCGGCCCGCGCGATCAGCGCCTGCGCGTAGTTGTCCTCCAGGAAGAGCTGTCCGCTGGTGTAGAAGCCGAACGCCCCGCCGCCGGACTCGGCCAGGAGCTCCTTCGAGCGGTCGACCACGCGGCCCATCGCCGTGTCCCAGTCCACCTCCCGCAGCTCGCCGTCGATGCGGACCAGCGGCCGGGTCAGCCGGTCCCGCGATTGGGTCGCCTGCCAGCCGTAGAGGTCCTTGGGCCCGAGCCGGCCGCGGTTCACGCGGTCGCCGGCCCGGCCGCGCACCCCGACCAGGCGCCCGCCGGCCACGGCCAGGTCGTAGGCGTCACCGTTCGAGTGCAGGAGCGAGGCCGCGGGGACCCAGCGCTCCACCTCGCCCTCCTCGACGGTCAGGTGCGCGTCCACGCGCTGCGGCCACTCGCCCCCTGCCGTGAACGGGGTCCGCTCCCCCCAGGGGTTCGCGATACGAGCCGGCGTGGCCACGCCGGGAAGTGTTGCGGATGCGGCTAGTTGCCGGCGCGAGCCGAAGCGTTATCCGGCTGAGGTGCGACACGTACGGGTGGTTCACCAGCTGCGACGGCGATGCGCTGCTCGAGAACCTCACGGTGGGCAGCGGTGAGTACGCGCATCGGATCCTTCGGCAGGATGTCGATCGGCCGGGCGTCATCGAAATATTCGCGATTGCGGCTTTTCAACCAGAGTCCAATGCGCTCAGGCTCAAAAGCACCGTCGAGGAGGATTTGTGCCGCAGCGCGGAGGTCGTCAAGGACGATCTCGGCGTCCGGGCGTGGCTTTGCCTGGCCAGTACGCCAATTGCGTACCGCACTCTCTGACACGCCTACGAGTCGCGCAAGGTCGATCGTGTGGAGGCTGACCTCGAGAAGCCCGCGAACGCGCTCGGGCGTCGTCGCTCGCGGGTGCAAGAGGTGATCTAGATCTGCAGTAGGAGCCATCGAATGCATTCCGTGGTGGGGGTCGCTTCTTGCTGAATGGGCATGAGAGTTCGCCCTCTCCGACGATGCATCCGTGGCACCGTAAGAAGTCCGTCGGACGTCCTCTCTGGCTCCGGCCCTCGTCCCCGACGAGTAGGAGCCGGGCGCAAACCTATCGAAATAGGACGACAAAAGGACACGACGTGGACTTATATAGGACAAGCGAGTACCCTTCGACAACCAGGAGGGAGGGAAGCTCCGCATGTCGATCTTGTCGGACATTCACTCAGAGGATTGGCGGGACCGCGCGGACCCGGACGGCGCCGTCGCGGCCGCTCGCCGGCTTTACGAGGCCGTCGAGAGCGGCGAGATCGACCCGGTGCAGGCGATTGATCAGTTGGAGATCGCCGCCGAGCCGCTGTGGGATCACGAGGACGGTGACCCGGATCTGGTACTGCGCGTCGTCCGCGACATGCAGCCGGCCTTCGTGCGCGCCACCGACTACGGCGATCTCAAGGATCCCGAGCGGATCGAGATGCGGGTGCGGCCCACGATCCTCCTCGCGCGGGCACAGCATCGCGTATCGGGGGAGGAGCGCGAGGCCTTCCTTACCGGACTCTCCGTTCTGACGTTTCTCGAATCGTTCGTCAGCGGGCACGAGGCGCTCCTGGACGTGATCGGCCGCCCGACTCGAAACGCCGTCGCGGAGGCCGCCGTCGCCCTGATGGGCATCTTCCCCGCCGCACTGCGCCGTGCGCAGATCCCGCCCACGGTGCGCGAGCAGTACCGTCGCCTCGGCGTCCGGCTCGTCCAGGCCTACGTCGGGGAGACGGGCCCCAAGGCGGTTTACCCGCGGACAGCCGCGCTTGCTAGCCAGTGGTTCTACCTGTTGGTCAATGACCGCCGTGCTGGCGAGGAGCCGCTCGTGCACGCGCTGTACGCGCTGGACCTCCAGACGCGGCCGCAGGACGCGCGAGGGCAGGTCACGCGGGGACAGCGCGACGCTGCCTTCGCGAAATACTGCGACGACACCGCTGGCTTCGAACGCAACCGCGATGACGCGCTGCAGGACCTGGAGGACTTCGGCCTGACGCGCCACCTCGAGGTCATAAAGCGCTACGGGTACCTGTCCGCTTAGCCGCCGAGGCTAGTAGCTCGCGTCGGACCCCGCGCCCTGCTACGAAGGTGAAGCGTGAGTGGGGAAGGCTGTAACGAATCGCGAGTACAGGCCTACTTCCCGCCCCCGCAACCTGGCTTAGGAGCGGCCTAGCGTGTTTCGCTAACTCTCCTAGGCCGCGGCGGGGTCGGCCATGAGCTGCTCGACGGAGGTCGAGCGCTGGCCGTCGGAGGCGACCATGAGCTTGAAGTCGTGCGGGCTCGTGGCCGAGCGGATCGCCTCCTCCATCGTCACCCGGCCGGCCTGCACGTGGGCGAGGAGGGCCTGGTCGAAGGTCTGCATCCCGTAGTACGCGCCCTCGGAGATGACGTCGACGAGCTTGCCGGTCTCCTCCGGGTTCATGATCATGTCGCGGACGCGTCCGGTCATCCGCAGGACCTCGCAGCAGGCCACCCGGCCCTCGCCGTCGGCGCGCTTCACGAGCCGCTGGGAGATAACGGCCTTCATCGTGCCGGCGAGCATCGCCCGGACCTGCTGGTTCATGTGCGGGGGGAAGAAGTCGATGATGCGGTTCACGGTCTCGGCGGCGTCCACGGTGTGGAGCGTCGAGAGCACGAGGTGGCCTGTCTCCGCCGCGGACAGCGCGGTGCTGACGGTCTCCTCGTCGCGCATCTCGCCGACCAGGATCACGTCCGGGTCCTGGCGCAGCACGCGGCGCAGGGCGCGCTTGAACGAGGCGGTGTCGGCGCCGACCTCGCGCTGGTTGATGATCGAGCGCTTGTCGCGGTGGAGGAACTCGATCGGGTCCTCGATGGTCACGATGTGGCGCGCGTGGAAGCGGTTGATCTGGTCGATCATCGCGGCCAGCGTCGAGGACTTGCCCGAGCCGGTGGTGCCGGTCACGAGGATGATCCCGCGCTCCTCGTCGGCGACCTCGGAGATCACGTCGGGGAGGCCGAGCTGCTCGATCGAGCGGATCTCGTGCGGGACCGCGCGGGCCACCATCGAGACCACGCCGCGCTGGCGGAAGGCGTTCACGCGGAAGCGCGAGCAGCCGGGAAGGCTGTAGGAGAAGTCGACCTCGTGCTCCTCGGCGAACTCCTCGAGCTTGGCCGGGTCGTTGAGGAGCTGGCGGACGGCGCCCTCGGTGTCCTCGGGAGTCAGCTCGTCGGTGCCCGGGATGGGCTCCAGATGGCCGAGGTGACGGATGAGGGGACGGGCCGGAACCTTCAGATGGAGGTCGGACCCGTCGATCTCGATCACGCGGCGGAGGGCAGCCTCGAGGTCGAACGCCATGTTGGGCTTATCGGCCCTCGAATGGGGGGCTTTAGCCATCTGCACCGCTATTGCCGACGCGCCACGGTCTACCGCATGCCCGGTAGCTGGGTCCGGGGTGGAGCTGCGCGTGCGGCGCTAGGAGCTAGGCGACGTCGCGGAGCTTCTGCGCCTCCGCGAGCGACTGCAGCTTCTTCAGCGACTGGTTCTCGATCTGGCGGATGCGCTCGCGCGTGACGTTGAACGTGCGACCCACCTCGTCGAGCGTCCGCGGGTGCTCGCCGCCGAGCCCGTAGCGCAGCTCCAGCACGCGGCGCTCGCGGTAGGAGAGGTTCTCCAGCGCCTCGCGCAGGGCCTCCTTGGTAAGGATCTCCGCGGCGCGGTCGTACGGCGACTCGGCCCGCTCGTCGGCGATGAACTGGCCGAACTCGGACTCCTCCTCGTCGCCGACCGGCTTCTCGAGCGAGACCGGCGCCTGCGCCGAGCGCTTGATCGAGTCGACCTCGTCGGGCTCGATCCCGGTGACCTCGGCGATCTCCTCCGGCGTGGGCTCGCGGCCCAGCTCGGTGACGAGCTTGCGCTCCGCCCGGCCGATCTTGTTGAGCTTCTCGACCACGTGGACCGGGATGCGGATCGTGCGCGCCTTGTCGGCGAGCGCGCGGGCGATCGCCTGGCGGATCCACCAGGTGGCGTAGGTCGAGAACTTGAAGCCCTTGCGGTAGTCGAACTTCTCGGCCGCGCGCACCAAGCCGAGCGTGCCCTCCTGGATCAGGTCGAGGAACGGCAGGCCCTGGTTGCGGTAGTTCTTGGCGATCGAGACGACCAGCCGGAGGTTGGACTCGACCATCTTCTGCTTCGCGTCGAGGTCGCCGCGCTCGATGCGCTTGGCCAGGTCGACCTCCTCCTGCGCGGTCAGCAGCCGCACCTTCCCGATGTCCTTCAGGAAGAGCTGGAGCGAGTCCGTCGTCATGTCCGGCTTCAGATCGATCTGAGCCTTCTTCGCGCGGCGGCCCTTCTTGTCGGGAGCGCGCTCCTCCTGGTTCTGCTGGAGGGCAGGGTCGTCCTCGACGAGCTCGATCTCGGACTTCTCGAGGAAGGCGTGGAGCTCCTCGACGTCGCCGTCGTCGATGTCCACCTCGGCGAGAGCGGTCGCCACCTCGGCGTAGGTCAGCACTCCGGTCTGGGTGCCCTTGAGGACGAGGAGCTTGATCTCCTCGAGTTCCTGCAATTCAGCTACCGACATGCCCTTCCGTTCTTGAGAGGTTGCGCGCGCGAAGCCCCATCAAAGCAGGCGTCGCGAGTCTAGTCCGGCCTTTTTCATGCAGTCAACCGAATCTGGCGGGGATGGCATACCCCGTCTCGATTTCTTTGTCACTTGAAAACACGCAGCGCCGGACGAGCTTCGGAGGCGCCCGTTAAGGATGAGGGAAGGCGGGGTTCGACGGGAGTCGTCGGTAAGGTCCAGGACGTGGCCGACGATCCCGGCGTGATGGGCAACCTGCCGCGCTCGCGGCCCGGCCGGCGCAGCGAGAAGCGCGCCTCGGGCGGCTCGTCCGGGGGTGCCGCGAAGCGCGCATCCGGCGGGGCGGCGAAGCCGAAGGC
>JALZEZ010000201.1 GCA_030861775.1 Actinomycetota bacterium | reverse complement strand
GCCCAGGGTCGCGGCCACCGAGCGCGCCGCGCTCGACTTGCCCGCGCCCATGAACCCGACGAACACGATCGCGCGGCCGCCGCCGGGGCCCTGACGCGCGGCCGCCGCCTTCCCGCCTGCCGCTATCGCCTCCAACCGATCCGCTCCCGGTACGCCCCGACCGCGGCCACGACGTCGTCCACGTGGTCGCCGCCGAACTTCTCCCGGTACGCGCGCGCGAGCACGATGGCCACCATCGCCTCCCCCACCACCCCGGCAGCCGGGACCGTGCAGGAGTCGGTGCGCTCGCGCAGCGCCTGGGCCGGCTCCTTGGTGGCGATGTCCACCGAGCGCAGGGGCTTGGTGAGCGTCGGGAGCGGCTTCATCGCCCCCCGGACTATCAACGGATCGCCGGTCGTCATGCCGCCCTCGAGGCCGCCCGCGCGGTTGGTCTCGCGGTAGTAGCCGCGCTCCTCGGACCAGAAGATCTCGTCGTGGGCCTGCGAGCCGGGCCGGGTGGCCACGTCGAAGGCGTCCCCCACTCCCACGCCCTTCATCGCCTGGATCGACATGATCGCGTGGGCGACCAGGCCGTCCATGCGCGTCTCCCAGGAGACGTGCGAGCCCAGGCCGGGCACCAGGCCGAAGGCGCGCACCTCGAACACCCCTCCGAGCGACTCGTTCGCCTTGCGGGCGGCGTCGATCTCGGTCACCATCGCGTCGCTCGCGTCCGCGTCCAGGCAGCGCACGGGCGACTCGTCCACGCCCGCGAAGTCCTCGGGGCCGAGCTCGTCCGGCGCCGGGGCGGTCACCGACCCGATCCCGATCACGTGGCTGTGCACCTCCACCCCGAGGCGGCGCAGGAAGGCCTTGGCGAGGGCGCCGGCGGCCACACGGGCGGCGGTCTCGCGGGCGCTGGCGCGCTCGAGCACGTCGCGCACGTCGGTGAAGCCGTACTTCTGGACGCCGGCCAGGTCGGCGTGGCCCGGGCGCGGGAGATGGACCTCCTCCGGCTGGCCCTCGACCGGCCAGGGGTTCATCCGCTCCTCCCAGTTGGCGTAGTCGCGGTTCGCCACCCGCAGCGTGATCGGGCTGCCGAGCGTCCTGCCGTGGCGCACGCCGGAGGTCACCTCGGCCCGGTCGGACTCGATCTTCATGCGCCCGCCGCGGCCGTGGCCGAGCTGGCGCCGGGCGAGGTCGCGGTCGATGTCCTCGGGGGCGAGCTCGAGCCCGGCGGGCAGGCCCTCGACTATCGCGACGAGCCCCGGCCCGTGCGACTCCCCGGCTGTGGTGAAGCGAAAGTCGGCCACGCACGAACCCTAGTGGGGGAGGTAACCTCCAGCCCGTGATCATCGGCTTCCTGCTCTTCGCCCTGACGGGCTTGGTGTTCGGCTACTCCGCGCCGAAGGCGTGGGCCTTCCTGCCGGTCCTGCTGCCCATCGCGATCGGCGCCTACACCGGCTTCATGGACACCTGGGACGGCGAGCTGGTGGCCCTGATGCTGGTCGGCGTGGGCGTGACGATCGGCGGGATCATCCTCGGCCGGATGCTGCTGTACAGCATCGAGGGGCGGGGCGGCGGGCGCGAGGCCGCGACCTAGCGGCCGCGCCAACTCGCAAACCACGCGCTGCACGACGAGGCCGCGCGCGCCCGCAACAGCAGCTCGAACGGACGGGGCGCGCCGGACGCGACCGAAGCGGTCAGGTGCTCGGCTTCTGAAGCCGACTTCCGAGCAGGACGCCGATCACAAGGGTCAGCACGGACACCGCCGCGCTGGCCGGCAAGACCACCGCCGCGAGGACCACACCAACGGCACGCTGGAATCACGGATCCCGAGCGGCACGCACGCGCGCGAGCGCAGTGCGCACGGTGAGCGTGTCGGGGTGGTCCTCACCGAGGAGCCGCTCGCTGTCGGCAACCACTTGCTCGAGGAGTTCGATCGCATCTGCGGTCCCTCCCACCGATGCGTAGGAGGTCGCGAGGTTTGCTCGCGCGGTGAGCGTGTCCGGGTGATCCCCGCCACGCAGCCGTACGCTGTCCGCAACGACGGTCTCGAGGAGCTCGATCGCCTCCGAGGTCCGTCCCGCCGCTTGGTAAGAAACCGCGAGGTTTGCACGCGCGGTGAGCGTGTCCGGATGCTCCCCGCCAAACAGCCGTACGCTGTCCGCAACGACGGTCTCGAAGAGCTCGATCGCCTCCGAGGTCCGTCCCGCGGACCAGTAGGAGGCCGCGAGGTTTGCTCGCGCGGTGAGCGTACCGGGGTGCTCCCCGCCGAGCACCCGTTCGCGGTCGGCAACCACTTGCTCGAGAAGCTCGATCGCCTCCGGGGTCCGTCCCGCGGACCAGTAGGAGGCCGCGAGGGTTCCGCGCGCCGTGAGCGTGTCGGGATGCTCCTCGCCGAGCAGCCGCTCGCTGTCGGCAAGCACACGTACTCCGAGCTCAATCGCGGCTGTGGTCCAGCCCGCGTACCAATACGAGGTCGTGAGGTGTGCGCGCACGGTGAGTGTGCTGGGGTCCTCTTCGCCTAACAGCCGCTCGCGGTCGGCAGCCACTTGCTCGAGGAGCTCGATCGCCTTCGAGGTCAGTCCCGCCGCTTGGTAAGAAACCGCGAGGTTTGCACGCGCGGTGAGTGCGTAGGGATGCTCCTCGCCGAGCACCCGCTCGAGGTCGGCAACCACCTGTTCTTCGAGCTCAATCGCGGTTGTGGGTCGCCCCGCGGACCAGTACGAGATCGCGAGGTCTGAGCGCAAGCTAACGAGCCTGGGATTGTCCTTCCCGAGCCCGACGGTGGCCGCGTCGATCACCTCATTCGCTTCGTCGAACCGCCATGCCCGCCCGAGCCACATGGCAAGGAGCAGTTGTCCTGCGGTTGTGTCGGATGCTCGTGCGGCAATCTCCTCGGCTCGCTTGATCCAACCTTCCATCTCGGGGTGGCGGATATGACCGAACTCTGTTGCGGCGGCCCTGTGGAGCTCCTGGCGGACTTCGATGAGATCGCGACCGCTATTGACGTGCTCCTCGACCGCGGCGCGCACCGGAGCCGGAAGGCGAAGGAACAGCTCTGGGTCGCCGGTTGCCAGCGCGGCGACCGCGCTGTCTGTTTCCCCCAGCAACGCGATGGCTGGCGCACGCGTCGCCGGAAGACGGTGCAGACGCCGGGTCACGGCGATTACGGCATCGCGCTCGTGACCTTCTCGCGCGAGCAGCACGTACTCCGCGACCACCCCCTGGGGTTCGATGGCGCCCAGGGCGGTCGGGTCGAACCAGTGCTTCAGAAACTCGATGACGAGGCGCAGCGGTTCACCGCGCGACTCCTTGATCTGGAACGAAAGGCGCGCGAGTGGTTCCGCGAGCTCGTAGTAGGTCCTTCGCTGGTCCAGCGACGCGGTCACCGGTGACGTCGTCGGCGCCGCCCATCCTCGATCGACGAGCTCGCTCATCGTCTTGCCCAGGCTGCGCTGGTCGATGCCAAGGCGATCGGCCAGCTCGCGCACATTGATGGGGCGGTCCTCTCCCGCCAGCTCCGCGACGACGACTCGCTGATGCTGGGACAACCGGCCCAGCTGCTCCTGGTAGTACGGGGTCAGGTCGTCGAAGCGAGTGAGCAGCAGGTCAACCAGGTCGTCGAGACCACCCACCGTCAGCGCCGAAGCGAGCGCCGCCCACATCCGAGGCTGCCCGCCGGCGAGATGGGTGATGGTGCGCAGGCGGGCGCGCCCCTGGTCGCTGTCGAGGTAGGCGACCAGGTCGTCGTTGTCGTGTTCCTTGGCGATCGCCTTGAGCATCGCCGCCGCCTCATCGACGTCGAAGGGCTCCAGCCGCGTCGTCGTGAAGAACGCGTAGAAGGGGCTCGCCTGATCGGAGAGCGTCCGGTCGAGCCGCGTGCTCGTCGCGATGAGCAGCAGCGACCGGTGGGCCTGGAGGAGGTGACGGAGTCGCTGCTGGCCCTCGGCACCGATGGCGTTGAGGATCTGGTCGAGGTTCTCGACCAGGACGACGATCGGCCCGCCGCTCGCCGCCCTCTCGATCAAGAGGGATTCGAGCTCCTCCGCGGAGCTCGGGACATCGCGATCGAGCGGCGGCTCGAGGCGATCGGTGATCGCCGCCAAGAAGTGCCGGTAGGTCACGATCGTCCACGGGTCCTCCGGGAGCCACGCGAGTTGGACCCCCCCGTCCGCGAGCCGCTGCTCCTTGATTCGGTGGTAGGCGAGGGACACGAGATGGGTCTTGCCTGCGCCGCGCGGCCCGACGAGCAGCGTGTGGTTGCGCTCCGTGCTGCTCGCCGCCGCATCGACGCGCGCGAGGATCGCGTCAAGCGTCCGGTGGCGCGCCACGAATAGCCGCTCCAGCAACTCGTGTGCCATCAGCGACGGCGTGAACCGCGACAGCGTGGTCTTGCCGGTGGTCATCCGAGCCTCCGGCGGTGGGCCCAGATCCTGCGGAGGACGTCGTAGCGCCAGCGGATCGTCCGGTCGCGCTCGACCAGATAGTGATCGTCGATCAGGGAATCGAGGAGCCGGCGGTTGTCGAAGGCGGCGGCTTCCGTCGCCAGATCCACAGCCACGCGATCCAGGATCGCCTCGGCGGCCGCCGCTTTATCGCCGTAGAACGGCTCCATCCGGGTGACGAGGTGCGTCACCGCGCGGCTGTCGTCGCGATCGTCCATGAGGTCGGTGAACGCACGGTCGACGTCGCCGGCGGCCACGGGACCCGACCCGGCGTCGTACAGGCGGTGGGCCAGCGCGTGGAGCAGGAATGGGATGCCGCCAGTCTCGCCGACCAAGGCGGCCACGGCATCCTTGTCGGCCTCGCGCTCGATTCCGAGGAACAGCCGCTGAGCGAGCTCCGTGGCCTCACCCGTTGTCAAGGGCCCGAGCGGGAGGTTGACCAGGTCGTTCACGACGCCCTCCGTGGCATCGCACCGACGAAGGATGTGGTGGAACCCCACGGAGCCGCAGACGATCCAGCGGATGCGGCTCCCGCGCCGGCGCAGGCCGCGCAGTGTCTGGAGCACATGATTCGCGCTGGCCGCTCCCTCGTTCTCCGCGATGTTGCCGATCGCGAGCGGGACCTCGTCCATCGCGATGACCAGCACTACGCCGTCGTCGAGATGGTCGTCGACGCTACGGATCGTCTCGTCAAGAAGCTCCGTTGGCGCTCGCGTCGCGACGCCGGGCTTGATCGTGACTGGTCCGGCGTTGACCTCGACGTTGTCGAACAGGGCCGTCAACTTGCCGAAGACCTGCTTCGGAAGGCTGCGATGCGTGCTCAGGTCGCCGACGGTGCGCAGCAGGAACTCGCGTGCCGTGAGCACGCCCTCGTAGTCGATCTTCAGGGCCTCGAAGCCCTCCCCCGGCTCATGGCAGAACATGTCGAGCCAGACCGTCTTCCCCATCCGCCGGGGGTCGTTCAGGCCGAGGTTGTTCCCGCCGCGGAGCTCGCTCCGCGCGCGGGCGGACGTCGCCTGACGGCCGACCGCGTTGCGTGGGTCGATCGTCGAGCCCGGCTGTGGGCGGAGAGGTTGTACGGGAGACATCCCGTACAACTATACGGGGAATCCCCCGTATATTGGAAGTCGGTCCCGGAGGCGCCTTATTCCGGCGGCAGCGGCTCGCACTGCACCTGCCGCGTTTGGACCCCGACGTAGCAGCGCTTGCCCTCGGCCTTCATCGCGAAGATGTACTCCGCCTCGGTCACGCCGAACGCCAGCGGGTAGCGGAGGGTGATGATGCTGATCTGGCCGCCGCACCCCTGCTGCTGGCAGAGCGCCTCCGCCTCCGCGAGGTCGAGCGGGATCGGCAGCGCGAGGGGCTTGTCGCCGCCGAAGACCGAGTCGACGTGCGTCGGCGCCTGGAACTGGCCCTCGAAGTTGTTCAGGAACACCGTGCTGTTCGGGACCGTGTTCGGGTCGTTGAACACGAACGTCCAGGGCGAGCCGGCCAGCTCGATGTTGATGGTCGCCTCGAGGAGCTGCGCGTTCGGGTAGTCGCTCCTCACTATCGAGAGCGCCTCCTCGAGCATTCCGTTGAAGTCCTGCGGTAGGTCTGTCATCGGGCGATCCTAGAACGCCGAAGGCCCGCCGGGGAGGCGGGCCTTCATGCGCTGGCCGTCCTGGGGGGAGGAACGTCTTAGCGGAGCGTGGGCATCGTGAGCAGCGTCTTGCGCTTGTCGCGCTTGCGCTGCTCCCACTTGACGGGGGAAGCGTCGGGCGCCGGCTGGGCGTCGCCCACGGCCTCGGACTCGTCGAGGTTCTGGATGTTGACCTTGTTCAGCTTGAGCGTGTACTCGAGGTTGCCCTCGGCCGCCGACAGCGTCTCCTCGTCGCGGTCGTCGTCGACCCCGAGGTAGATGAACCGGCACTCCTCCTCGCTGGGCTTGCACTCGCCCTCGCCGTCGGCCTCGAAGGCCGGGTCGACGATGAAGAACACCGCGGTCTTCGCACCGTCGGTCATGCCCATGAAGGACACGATCGGGTTCTGGTCGTCCGGCAGCAGGTCGAGCGTCTTCAGGCCCTTGTAGGTCTGCACGCCGCCGGGCTTGCCGAAGGCCACGTCCACCGTGTAGGTGAAGTACCTGGTCCCGTCGCCGGAGCCGCCCGAGCCGCCGGGCGCGGAGCCGCCGGAGCCGCCGGCCGTGCCGCCGCCGCCGGAGCCGCCGCTCGAG
>JALZEZ010000471.1 GCA_030861775.1 Actinomycetota bacterium | reverse complement strand
CCTCCGGGAGCTCGCTCGCGCGCCGGCTGTCGGACCGGTTCCCCGAGCGCTTCCGCGGCGAGTTCCCGCGCGCCGACGCGATCGCCTACTTCCGCGACCCCGACGCGGAGCGCTCCGACGACGAGGAGCGCTTCGAGCAGGGCCTGATCGACGGCCTGCGCGCCGTCCGCAACCCGGTGGTCGGCGTGGAGACGCTCGAGACCGACCCCAGCCAGGTCGGCTGGTACGAGGACCACATGCCCGCGAACGTGGACTCGGTCGACACCCCCGGCGGCCGCATCGCGCTCGTGCTGGCGCTGGCCGGCGCCCGCGGGAGCTTCGGCTTCAAGGACACCGCCGACGCCCCGCTGCCCGAGCCGCGCGGGCGCTAGGGCGTCCGTCCCTCGCGGTACCGTCGCCGGGTGCACGCTCTACCGCTGGCGATATCGCTCCTCGTCGCCGCGGTGGTCGCCCCGCCGCTCGTGCGGGGCCTGCGGGAGAGCGGCTTCGCACGCGAGAACTACCGCGGCGAGCGGGTCGCCTTCCCGGCCGGCGTGGCGATCCCGGTCGTGGCCGTGCTCGCCCTCGTCCCGCTGTCCCTGGTCGCGGAGCTGGCCGACGAGGAGGTCTTCCGGCCCGGCACTCAGGCCGCCGTCACCTACGTGATCGGAGTCGCGCTCCTGGGCCTGCTCGACGACCTCGTGGGCAGCGACGCCCCCGCCCGCGGCTGGCGCGGCCATGCGCGCGCGGCGGCATCGGGCAGCCTCTCGACCGGTGCGATCAAGGCCGTCGGCTCGCTCGGCCTGGCGCTGTTCGCGCTCTCCGGTACCGGCCGCGACGCCGGCGAGTACCTGCTCGCCGTCGGCGTCCTGGTCGTGGCCACCAACCTCTTCAACCTGCTCGACCTCCGCCCGGGCCGCTCGGCCAAGGCGCTCGTGCTGCTCGGCCTGGCGCTGAGCCTCGGGGCCATGGACGCCGACCCGCTGTGGACGCTCGGGCTCTTCGCCGGACCGATCCTGGTGCTCCTGCCGCTCGACCTGCGCGAGGTCGGGATGCTGGGGGACACCGGCTCGAACGCGATCGGAGCGGTCGCGGGCCTCTGGCTCGTGCTCACCCTGTCGGTCCCGGCCCAGGCGGTCGCGCTCGCCGTGATGGCCGCGGTCACGATCTACGGGGAGTTTCGGTCGATCTCTGCCGTCATCGACCGGACCCCGGGACTACGTCATCTAGACTCGGTCGGAAGGACCTCGCATGCCTGACACCCGCTCTCAGACAAGGTTCATATTCGTCACGGGGGGAGTGGTGTCGGCTCTCGGGAAGGGCATCGCCGCCGCCTCCATCGGCCGCCTGCTCGTCTCGCGCGGGTTCAGCGTGACCCTCCAGAAGTTCGATCCGTACATCAACGTCGACCCCGGGACCATGAGCCCGTTCCAGCACGGAGAGGTGTTCGTGACCGAGGACGGGGCCGAGACCGACCTCGACCTGGGCCACTACGAGCGCTTCACCGACGCCAACACCACGCGCGGCTCGAACGTCACCACCGGCGCGATCTACAACACCGTGATCCGCCGCGAGCGCCGCGGCGACTACCTCGGCGGCACCGTCCAGGTGATCCCCCACATCACCGACGAGATCAAGAACCGCATCCGGCTGGTGGCCGAGGCGTCCGAGGTCGACTTCGTGATCACCGAGATCGGCGGCACCGTCGGCGACATCGAGTCGCTCCCGTTCCTCGAGGCGCTGCGCCAGTTCCAGGTCGACGAGGGGCGCGACCGGTCGATGTTCGTGCACCTCACGCTGGTCCCGTTCCTGGGCCACGCGGGCGAGCTCAAGACCAAGCCCACCCAGCACTCGGTGCAGGAGCTGCGCCGCATCGGCATCCAGCCCAACCTGCTGGTCTGCCGCTCCGAGGGCGCGCTCTCGCGCGAGATCCGGGAGAAGATCGCGCTGTTCGCCAACCTGCCGGTGGACGCGGTCATCTCGGCTCGTGACGTCGACTCGATCTACAAGGTCCCGCTCTACTTCCGCGCCGAGGGGCTCGACGACCAGATCCTGGACCACTTCCACCTCGAGGCCCCGGCGGCCGACCTGGCCGAGTGGGAGGCGCTGGTCAAGCGCGGCGACGCCGCCACGGACGTCGTCCGGATCGGCATGGTCGGCAAGTACATCCAGCTCGAGGACGCCTACCTGTCGGTGATCGAGGCGCTGGGCCACGCCGGCCTGCACAACGACGCCCGCATCGAGATCCGCTGGGTGGACGCCGAGGGGGTCGAGCGCGAGGAGGCCGAGCGCCAGCTCGAGGAGTGCGACGGGATCCTGATCCCCGGCGGCTTCGGCGTGCGCGGTGTGGAGGGCAAGATCCGCGCGGCCCGCTTCGCGCGCGAGCGCGGGATCCCGTACCTGGGCATCTGCCTCGGCATGCAGATCGCGGTGGCCGAGTTCGCGCGCCACGTGGCCGACCTCGACGGCGCCAACTCGACCGAGTTCGACCCCGAGACGCCGTACCCGGTCATCGACCTCCTGCCGGAGCAGAAGGAGGTCCGCGACATGGGCGGCACGATGCGCCTGGGCGCCGAC
The DNA here is from genome assembly GCA_030861775.1 of Actinomycetota bacterium. Classification (GTDB taxonomy): domain Bacteria; phylum Actinomycetota; class Thermoleophilia; order Solirubrobacterales; family Thermoleophilaceae; genus AC-37. The sequence continues at coordinate 403 of JALZEZ010000471.1, read as the reverse complement.
CCGGTGAAGCTGCACGACGGCACGCGCGCCCGCGAGATCTACGACGAGCCCGTGATCTACGAGCGCCACCGCCACCGCTACGAGGTCAACAACTTCCTGCGCAAGCGGCTGGAGCAGCGCGGGCTGGTCTGCTCGGGCACCTCGCCCGACGACCGCCTGGTCGAGATCGTCGAGCTGCCCGACCACCCGTTCTTCGTGGCCTCGCAGTTCCACCCCGAGTTCAAGTCGCGCCCGCTGCGCCCGCAGCCGCTCTTCCGCGAGTTCGTGAGGGCCTCGCTGGAGAAGGTCCGCGCCGCCGAGCAGCGCGGCGAGGGCCGCTTCGCGCGCGAGGGCGACGAGGCCGAGGCCGACGTGCAGGCCAGCCGCACCGCGCTGACGGATTGAGCGAGGACGCGGCCGAGCC
>JALZEZ010000470.1 GCA_030861775.1 Actinomycetota bacterium | reverse complement strand
CCCAGTAGCCGGGGTCGCGCAGCTCGTCGGAGACGAGCGCGCCGGTCAGGTTCGAGACGACCGCCAGCTTGGGCTCCTCGTAGCTCAGCCCGGCGGCCACCTGGCGGAACTCCTCCAGCATCGGCTCCATCAGCTGCGAGTGGAAGGCGTGGCTGACATCGAGGCGCTTGGTCTTGCGATCGCGCCCCTGCCACAGCGCCTCGAGGCGCTCGACCGCCGCGGCCGCCCCCGAGACGACCACCGCGCGCGGGCCGTTGACCGCCGCCAGCGCCAGGTCGTCGATGCCCGCGAGGCTCTGGCCGAGCTCCGCCTCGGTGGCCTCGACGGCCAGCATCGCGCCGCCCGCGGGCAGCGCCCCCATGAGGCGCCCGCGCGCGGCCACGAGCGCGCAGGCGTCGGCCAGCGACAGCACGCCGGCCACGTGCGCGGCCACGAGCTCGCCGATCGAGTGGCCGATCAGATAGTCGGCCCGCACGCCCCAGGACTCGAACAGGCGGTAGAGCGCCACCTCGAGCGCGAACAGCGCGGCCTGGGTGTACTCGGTGCGAGCGAGCAGCTCGGCCTCGTCCGAGCCCTCCTCCGCGAAGATCAGCTCCGCGAGCGGGCGCCCGAGCTTCGGATCGAGCTCGGCGCAGGCGGCGTCGAGCGCCGCGGCGAAGACCGGGAAGGACTCATGCAGCTCGCTGCCCATCCCGGCCCACTGGGCGCCCTGGCCGGTGAACAGGAAGGCGGTCTTGGCGCCGCGCGCCTCGCCGAGCGCGCCGAGCGGCGGAAGCTCGCCGCCCGCCAGCGCCTCGAGCCCGGCCAGGAGCTCCTCGCGATCGCCGCCGACCACCGCCGCGCGGCGCTCGAGCTGGGCCCGCGTCGTGGCCAGCGAGAAGGCCACGTCGGCGGGGTCGAGCTCGGCGTGCTCGGTGAGGTGGGAGTGCAGCCGCTCGGCCTGCCCGCGCAGGGCGGCCTCCTCCTTGGCGGAGAGGACCCATGGGATCGCCGGCAACGGGGCACCCGGCTCCTCCGCCGCGGCCTCCACCGGCGGAGCCTCCTCCAGGATCACGTGCGCGTTGGTGCCCGACACCCCGAAGGAGGACACCCCCGCGCGGCGCGGCCGCTCGCCGCGCTCCCACGGCTCGGCCTCGGTCAGCAGCCTCACCTGGCCCGCCGACCATTCGACGTGCGGGGTGGGCTCGTCCAGGTGCAGGGTCTTCGGCAGCAGGCCGTGGCGCAGCGCCTCGACCATCTTGATCACGCCCGCGACTCCCGCCGCCGCGCTGGTATGGCCGATGTTCGACTTGATCGAGCCGAGTCGCAGCGGGCCGTCCGAGCGTCCCTGGCCATACGTGGCCAGCAGCGCCTGCGCCTCGATCGGGTCGCCCAGCGTCGTACCCGTGCCGTGCCCCTCGACCGCGTCGACGTCCGCCGGGGAGAGCCCGGCGCTCGCGAGCGCCTGGCGGATCACGCGCTCCTGCGCCGGGCCGTTCGGCGCCGACAGCCCGTTCGACGCGCCGTCCTGGTTGATGGCGCTCCCGCGCACCACCGCCAGCACCTCGTGACCCAGGCGCTCGGCGTCGGAGAGCCGCTCCAGCACCAGCAGGCCGGCGCCGTCGGAGAAGCCGGTGCCATCCGCGCTCGCCGCGTACGACTTGCAACGGCCGTCCGGCGCCAGGCCCCGCTGGCGGGCGAAGTCGAGGAACAGCTCGGGTGTCGAGAGCACCGTGACCCCTCCCGCCAGCGCCAGCGAGCACTCCTCTCCGCGCAGCGCCTGGCACGCCAGGTGCAGCGCCACGAGCGAGGACGAGCAGGCCGTGTCGACCGACGCCGTCGGGCCCTCGAGGCCGAAGACGTAGGCCAGCCGGCCCGAGACGACGCTCGGCGCGACGCCCGTCAGCGGGAAGCCGTCGAGCTGCCGCGCCCCGGGATCCTGAAGCGAGCGGTAGTCCTGGGGCATGACGCCCGCGAACACCCCCGTGTCGCTGCCGCGGAGCGCGCGCGGGTCGATGCCGGCGTGCTCGAGCGCCTCCCAGGCGGCTTCCAGGAACAGCCGCTGCTGGGGATCCATGGTGAGCGCCTCGCGCGGGGAGATGCCGAAGAACGCGGCGTCGAACTCGGTCGCGTCGTCCACGAAGCCGCCCTCGCGCGCGTAGCTCGTGCCGGGATGGTCCGGATCGGGGTCGTACAGCCGCTCGAGGTCCCAGCCGCGGTCGGTGGGGAAGTCGCCGATCGCGTCCCTGCCTTCGGCCACGAGCTGCCAGAGGTCCTCGGGCGATCGCACGCCGCCCGGGTAGCGCGCGCTCATGCCCACGATCGCGATCGGCTCGTGGACGCGCTGCTCGGCCTCCTCGAGACGCCTGCGAGCGTCGTCCAGAGCCGCCCGGGTCTCGACCAGGTCCGCGGTGACCCGCTTCAGGTACTCGACGGCTTTGTCCTCACGAGGCACCGCGGGCCCGTCCATCTCGATCAGCTGCTCCCGAGCTGCGCGTCGATGAGCTCGAAGAGCTCGTCTCCGGTGGCGGAGCGGATGGACTCCGCGGTCGCGGCCGCGTCGTCGCCCTCCCGGCCGTCGGGCTTCAACTTCGCCGCGAGCTCCAGGAGACGCACGGTGACCTGCTCGCGCTCGTCGCCGTCGGCGGGGAGCGAGTCGAGCATCGCCTCGAGCTTGCTGAAGTGGTCGTCGATCGGCGCGGATGCCTGCCCGCCCACCTGCTCGCGCAGGTACTCGGCCAGCGCCGCCGGGCTGGGACGGTCGAAGACCAGCGTCGCCGGCAGCTTCAGGCCGGTCTCCTGGACGAGGCGGTTGCGCAGCTCGACCGCGGTCAGCGAGTCGAAGCCGAGCTCCTTGAACGCCCGCTCGGCGTCCACCGCGTCCGCCGAGGCGTGCCCGAGCACCTCGGCGACGTGGCCGCGCACGAAGTCGAGCACGACGGCGGCCCGGTCGCCCTCCGGCACGCCCGCCAGCCGCCGCTCCAGGG
>JALZEZ010000035.1 GCA_030861775.1 Actinomycetota bacterium | reverse complement strand
GCTCACCACGGCGCCGGCGGAGGCCGCCTCTCCGGTCACCTGGGACCGCTACTCGCTCCAGCTGAACGGTAAGCCCCTCTTCGTCAACGGCGGCGAGGTGCACCCCAACCGCATGCCGGGCGGCCCGCCGCAGTGGCGGCGCGTGCTGCGGACGATGAAGGCGGGCGGGATCAACACGATCAGCATCTACGTCTTCTGGGCGGACCACGAGATCGAGCCGGGCCGCTTCCGCTTCGACGGCATCTGGGACACCGAGCGCTTCCTCCGCGAGGCGCGCGACGCGGGCCTGTACGTGATCGTGCGGCCCGGGCCGTACGTGCAGGGCGAGGTCGACGCCGGCGGCTACCCCTGGTGGACGCTCGGCAAGCCCGGCATCCACCGGACCGGCGAGCCGGAGTTCACGGCCGACTGGAAGCGCTGGTTCGGGGCCGTGCTCCCGCGGGTGGCCCGCTGGCAGGTCGGCGGGCCCAATCGCGGCACTGTGATCGCCCTCCAGGTCGAGAACGAGCACCCGGGCGGCGGGGCCGAGGAGACCGAGCAGGCGCGCGCGTACATGCGCGACCTGGTGCAGACGGCCAAGTCGCACGGCATCGAGGTCCCGGTCACCCACAACGACGTGCAGTTCCTGGGCCAGGAGATCTCGCGCGGGCACTACGTGGACCTGGTCGACGTCTTCGGGTTCGACAACTACCCGTACGGCTTCAGCTGCTGCCCGGAGTGGAACGAGGACACGTTCAGCCGCCAGGTCGACCGCTTCGAGGACCACTACCGGGGCGAGGTGGGCGCCACCCGCTCGCCGCTCTACGTGGCCGAGATCCAGGGTGGCCTGATCGCCTTCGCCGACGACGGGCACACCACCGACGAGCGCTACCGTCACATGGTCGGCTACGAGCACGTGCAGTCGCTGTCGCTGCTCGGCCAGGGGCTGACGATGGTCAACCGCTACATGACCTACGGCGGGACCACCTGGGGCAACCAGGTCTACCCGAACGCCGGCACCGGCTACGACTACGCGGCGCCGATCCGCGAGTGGGGCGCGCTCGGCACCCGCTTCGACGAGCTGCGCCGGGTGGGGCTCCAGATCCGCGCCGCAGGCCGGACGATCGCGCGGACGGAGCGGGCCGAGGACATGCCCGGGGTGTACCGGGTGCGGCGCTCCGTGGACGACGGCACGCTGCACCTATTCCTGCGCAACGCGGACCCCGACGGCGAGCGCGACACCGCCGTCACGGTGGACGGCCGCACCACCCCGCCGGTCCCGCTCCCGCCGCACTCCGCCCGCTGGCTGCTTGCGCGCGCGAGCCTGCACGGCTGGCGGATCGACCTCAGCTCGGCCGAGCTGGCCTATGCCAACCGGCGCTTCCTGGTGCTGTTCGGGGATCGCGGGCGGGCGTACAGCGCCTGGATCGCGGGGCGGCGGTTCGACTTCCGCCCGGCGAAGCACCCGCAGGTGCTCCGCGCCGGTGGCGGGCGGCGCATCGTCGTGCTGTCGCGGGAGCAGGCGGCACGGCTCTGGCTGGACAGGGGGAGGCTCACCGTAGGCCCTCTATTGGTGCTGGGCCGTACCGCCGAAACCTCGCGGCGCACGCGGACGACCACGATCGACCGGCGCGGGACTCGGACGCGCGTGCTCCCCGGCCCGGGGAGGGTGGCGGTGCCGGCGCTCAAGAGCTGGCGCCGCATGCCCGAGACCCCCGAGCGCGAGCCGGGCTTCGACGACTCCGCCTGGAAGCGCCTCGACCGCCTCTCGACCCACAACCAGGTCCAGCCGAACACGAGCCCGGTCCTGTACGCCGACGACAACGGTGTGCCCGGCTCGGGCTTCGTCTGGTATCGCGGCCGCTACGGCGGGCGCGCGGGGCAGCTCTGCATCGAGGGTCGCCACCGCTACCACGTGTGGCTGAACGGGCGCAGCCTGGGCACGGTCACGAGCGACGCCGAGGTGCCCGGGCCGATGGGACTCGGCGGCCTCGGCGCCTCGCCGCCGATCCAGCAGCCGGTCACGCTCGACCTCCCGGCCGATGCGCAGGGCGACGGCGAGAACGTGCTGGCCGTCCTCGTCGAGAGCTGGGGCCACAACATGGACGCGGGCGGGGCGATCCAGGCCAAGAACCCGCGCGGCCTGCTCTCCGCCTCGCTCGACCGCCCCGGCTCACCGCCCTGCGGCTGGGTGCTCAACGGCGGCGGCGGCGAGTTCAGCCAGCCGCTCGCGGCCGGCACGTTCACGAGCGCGCCCGGCCTGCCGCGCCCCTCCGGCGGGATCGACTGGCGCATCCACGGCGCCGCCCCGGCCGACTTCCCGTACACGAGCGGGCTGCACGGCGAGCGCGCCGGCTGGCACCGCGAGGGCTTCGACGACCGCGGCTGGCCGCGCGCCGCGCTCCCGGCGGACACGAGCGCCGGGCCGGGCGAGATCGCCTGGTACCGCACCCGCTTCCGGCTCGCGGTGCCGCGCCGCCACCGCGCCTCGTTCGGGCTCGAGCTGCCGAAGGAGTCGTTCCCGGCGATGGTCTACCTGAACGGCGTGCAGGTGGCCCGGGCGGGCCGCGACCGCGAGGAGGTCTTCTACCTCCCGGCCGGCCTGCTCCGCGAGCGGGGCACCAACACGCTCGCCATCGCCCGCTGGAACGCGGGCCCGAGCCCCCGCATGGACCGCCCGCGCCTGTGGCTCTACGAGGCCCGCCGCATATCGCGCGCCCCGTAAAAAAGGGGTCTGACCCCTTTTTTACAGTCCTGTAACAGTCCCCTAGACTCCTACACGGATCGATGTCACGGTCGTCGCCAAAGGTGGGGTTGGTTCTCGGCGCGGGGGGCGTCATGGGCGGCGCGTGGCTCACCGGCGGGCTCGAGGCGCTCGCGACCGAGACCGGCTGGGACCCCGCCAGCGCGGAGCGCGTGGTCGGCACCTCCGCGGGGTCGATGATGGGCGGGCTGCTCACGTCGGGCATCCCGCCGTGGTTCATGGTCGCCCACTCGCAGGGGCGCAACTTCGAGGGGCTGGCCGGCACCGACGGGCGCCCGCAGGCGACCGCGGACCGCGCGGCCGGCGCCACCTTCCGGCTCGATCGCGGCCTCCCGCGCGTCGGCCCCGGCTCCTGGAGCCTGATCGCCCGCAGCCTGGCCGCCCCGCACCTGCACCGCCCGCCCGCGCTGCTCGCGGGCTGGCTCCCGTTGGGCGTGATCTCGACCGAGCCGCTGAAGGACACCATCCGGCGCGTGGTGCCGAGCGGGTGGAACGACCACCCGTCGTTCTGGGCCGTCTCGTGCGACTACGCCACCGGCCGACGCGTGGCGTTCGGCCGCGAGGACGCCCCGCCCGCCGATCTGGCGGACGCCGTGGCCGCCTCGTGCGCGATCCCGGGCTTCTACCGGCCGGTCGAGATCGGCGGGCGCCGCTACGTGGACGGGGGCCTCTGGTCCACCTCGAACCTCGACATCCTGCGCGCCGCCGAGCTCGACCTCGTCGTCTGCCTCAACCCGACCTCCTCGCTGCACCCGCCGTTCGCCTGGAACCCGGTGGAGCGGGTCGCCGGCCTCTTCCAGCGCATGTCGGGCCGGCGCCTGGGCAGCGAGCGGAAGATCCTGCGCGCCGCGGGCACGGAGGTCGTGCTGATCCAGCCGACGCCCGAGGACCACGCCGCGATGGGCCCGAACCTGATGAGCACGAGCAACCGCAACCCGGTCATCCAGACCGCCATCCGCACCGTGCGCGAGCAGCTCCGGGCCGACGGCGTGCGCCAGCTCCTGGCCGACCTGCCGGAGGGCGAGCCGCACAAGATCTTCGAGCCCGACGGGCCGCCCTCGGAGTGGCCGGAGACGCTGCCCGGCGTACGGAGGAGGGCGGCGTGACGCGCGAGTGGGGTATACACCAAGCATGAGCTCCGCACGCGAGTACGAGCGGTCCGCCGCACGGCGGGCGCGCACGAACGGGTCCGTCAACGGTCACGAGCGCGACGGCCTGGCCACCGCGTTCGGCCGGGCCATCGCCCGGCAGGTGCAGACCCGCATACCGACCGCCGACCTAGACGAGCGCGACCCCGACTACATCCGCGAGACCCTCCCGGGCCTCTGGCTGCTGGCCAGCTTCTACTTCCGGGCCGACGTGAAGGGCCTCGAGAACATCCCGGCCGAGGGCCCGGTGCTGCTGGTCGGCAACCACTCCGGGGGCAACGTCACGCCGGACACGCACGTCTTCACCCTGGCGTTCAGCACCTACTTCGGGGTCGAGCGGCGCTTCTACCAGCTCGCCCACAACCTCGTGCTGTCGATGCCCGGCCTCTCGATGCTGCGGAAGTACGGCACGGTGGCGGCCTCGCCCGACAACGCCCGCAAGGCGCTGGAGAGCGGCGCGGCGCTGCTGGTCTACCCCGGCGGCGACTACGAGGTCCACCGCCCGACCTGGGAGTCCGCGCGGGTGGACTTCAACGGGCGCAAGGGCTACGTCCGGCTGGCGCTCGAGCACGGGGTCCCGATCGTCCCGATCGTCTCGCTCGGTGGCCAGGAGACGGCGCTGTTCCTCTCGCGCGGCGAGCGGCTCGCGCGCCTGCTGCGCCTCGACCGGATGCTCCGCCTGAAGGTCCTGCCGATCTCGATCGCCGCGCCCTGGGGGCTGAACGTGGGCGACATGATGGGCCACGTCCCGCTGCCGGCCAAGATCCAGGTCCGCGCGCTGCCGCCGATCGACCTGAGGGAGCAGTTCGGGCCCGACCCGGACGTCGACGAGGTCAACGAGTACGTGCTGGCGACCATGCAGGCGACGCTCGACTCGCTCGCCGAGCAGCGGACGCTCCCGGTGATCGGGTGAGGGTCGACGAGAGCGTCGTAGTCGACGCCGAGACCGACGAGGTCTGGGAGACGGTCAGCGACCTCTCGTGCTGGGAGCGCCTGTTCGCCACCGCCACGCGGTGGGAGCACGAGGGCGGCCCCGAGAGCGGTCTCGGCGCGCGCTACCAGCTCCGGATGAAGATCGGCTCCGCCCACGTCGGGAGCCTGATCGAGGTCGTGGAGTGCGACGCCCCCGGCGACCTGGCCTGGAACAGCATCACCGGCCTCGACATGCGCGGCCGCTGGCGGCTGCGCGAGACCGACGACGGCCAGACGCGGGTCTCGCTGCGGCTGAGCTACCAGGCGCCGGGCGGGATACTCGGGATGATCTCGGACCGCGTCTCGTCGCCGATGGTCAGCAGCGTCCTGAGCGAGACACTTGAACGGCTCAAGCGCGAGGTTGAGGGGGACAGGTACATGGGAGACGGAGGACGCAACGACGGTGGGCTGGCGAGCACGGTCGTGACCGGGCTGGACCAGGCGCTGGAGACGGTCCGCACGGTGTGGAGCGCGGGTCTCGTCCGGCCCACGCGGCCGGACCGGATTGTGCGCAGCCTGATGGCGATCCAGCGCTGGGGCTACACCCCGGCGACCGGCTACATAACGAACGCCGCCCGCTACCCGGACCAGGACGCGATCGTCGACGACCTCGGCCGCCTCACCTTCGCCGAGGTCCACGACCGCACCAACCGCATGGCCAGCGCGCTCGCCGACGCCGGCGTGCTGGAGGGCGACGGCGTGGCGATCATGTGCCGCAACCACCGCTACTTCGTGGAGACGGTGGTGGCGCTCTCGAAGCTCGGCGCCCACGCCCTGTTCCTCAACACGGCCTTCGCGGGCCCGCAGCTCACCGAGGTCGTGAAGCGCGAGAAGCCCGTCGCGGTGATCTACGACGAGGAGTTCGCCGAGCTGCTCGAGGACGCCGGGAAGCGCCGCAAGCGGTTCGTGGCCTGGTACGAGTCCGAGGACCCGGCCGATCCCACGCTCGAGGACCTGATCGCGGACGGCGACCCCGCCGACCCTGTGCCCCCCGAGGAGCCCGGCCGCGTGGTCATCCTCACCTCGGGCACGACGGGGACCCCCAAGGGCGCGTCGCGCAAGCAGGCCGAGTCGATCGGCCCGGCCATCGCGCTGCTGTCGCGCATCCCGCTGCGCGCCAACGAGAAGGCGCTGATCGCGGCGCCGCTCTTCCACTCCTGGGGCTTCGCCCACTTCACGCTGGGCATGGCGCTCTCGCACACGCTGGTGCTCCAGCGCCGCTTCAAGCCTGAGAACACGCTGGCCGGCATCGCGCAGCACCAGGTGCAGTCGTGCCCGATGGTGCCGGTGATGGTCCAGCGGATCATGGACCTGCCCGAGGAGGCGCGGCGCAAGTACGACACCTCGTCGCTGCGGGCGGTCCCGCTGTCGGGCTCGGCGCTGCCCGGCGAGCTCGCCATCCGCTTCATGGACGAGTTCGGGGACATCCTCTACAACCTCTACGGCTCGACCGAGGTGGCCTGGGCGACGATCGCCACCCCCGACGACCTGCGTGCCGCGCCCGGCACCGCCGGCAAGCCGCCGATGGGGACGGTCCTGCGGATCTACGACGAGAACGGCAACGAGGTGCCGGAGGGGCGCGAGGGCCGGATCTTCGTGGCCAACGAGATGCTGTTCGAGGGCTACACCGGCGGCGGCTCGAAGGACGTGATCGACGGGCTGATGTCCACCGGCGACGTGGGCTACATCGACGAGGAGGGGCGCCTGTTCGTCTCGGGCCGCGACGACGAGATGATCGTCTCGGGCGGCGAGAACGTCTTCCCGCGCGAGGTGGAGGACACGATCTCGAACATGAAGGGCGTGTCCGAGGTGGCCGTCATCGGGGTCGACGACGAGGAGTGGGGCCAGCGGTTGAAGGCCTTCGTCGTCACCCAGGGCAGCGGCGGCCCGGGCGAGGACGAGATCAAGAAGCACGTCAAGTCGAACCTCGCCGGGTACAAGGTCCCGCGCGACGTCGAGTTCATGGACGAGCTGCCGCGCAACGCGACCGGCAAGATCCTCAAGCGCGAGCTGGCCGAGCGCGAGGAGGAGGAGACGAGCTCGAAGAGCTAGCCGCCGCCCGCGCGAGCGCTCGCGCTCGCGGAGCGGCCGCCGCTAGGACTGCTCGCCGCCGCCCGCGCTAGCGCTCGCGGAGCGGCCGCCGCTAGGACTGCTGGCCGCCGCCCTTGTCGTCGTCGTCGTCCGAGGTGTCGTCCGACGTGTCGTCGGAGGTGTCGTCCGACGTGTCCTCGTCGTCGTCATCGGAGCCGCTCGCCGCGGCGGCGCCGCCGCCCTCGGACGCGCCTGACTCCCCGGACTCGCCGCCGCCGGACTCGCCGTCGCCGCCGGACTCGCCGTCGCCGCCGTCCTCGCCGTCGGAGTCGTCGCCGTCCTCCTTGCCCTCCACGTCCTGCGAGGTCTCGTCGGTGAGGTCGGGCTCGCCGTAGGCGCGGGTGTCGCTCGCCTTGGGGTCGGTCGGGCCGCCGGGGATCGGGTCACCCTTGTACTCCTCGGGGTCGTCGACCTCCTCGCCCTCGATCTCGACCGAGCCGTCCTCGCGGTGTCGCAGCGATGACGGGCCGAGCTTCGAGGTGACGGACTCCTCGTAGGACTCCTCGCCCTCGGGGCCGCCGAAGGTCTCGTACTTGGCCCTGTCGTCGGGCCAGTCCTCGAGGTTCTCGGGCGGGTCGTCCTCCAGCTCCTTGACCTTCTGCTTGGCCTCCTCGTCCTTCTCCTTGGCCTCCTTGGCCGCCTGCATGGCGTCGCTCTCGCCCTCGGGAGAGCCGTCGCCGCCGTCCTCGGCGACGCCGCTCGCGGTCCCGCCGGTGTCCTCCTCCTGCTGCTGCTCGGCCTTGCCCTCGGGCGAGTCGCCGCCGCCGGAGGCGGACTTCTGCTGTTCCTCCGTGCGCTCGTCGTCACGCGGAAGGTCCTGCTGTGGGGTGCTCTGCTCCTCGGCCACTCGCCCTCCCTCTGTTGGCTCAGAGGTTTACGTACCCGCTGCTAGCGGACGTAGAACTTACGGATGTTGCGGCCCTTGGTGGGCCGCTCCTTGTTGCCCGCGTTGTCGAACGCGCGCGCCTGGGCCCGGTAGATGCCGTCGGGGAGGTCCACGAAGTAGATGAAGCTGTAGGTGACCTGCGTCGTGCCGGTGGACACGCCGCCCTTCGCCAGGAACAGCACCGGGTCCTGGCAGTTCATGCCCGGCGGGGGCGTGAGGATGTAGCGCGTCTTCGACCGGATGAAGCGGCAGTTGACCAGGTGCCGGCCCCGCACGCGGGCCATCGACACCAGCACGCGGTTCACGCCGCTCGCGCACGGGTCCGGGTCGTAGGTGGTCCCGCTGAGGTGGACCCTGCCGCGCCGCACCCGCACGCGCGACTGCTTGAGCTCGGTGATCGGCGCGACCGTGTCGCGGCACTCGGGGTCGGAGGGCCGCGGCCGGCCGGTGACCGTGCGGCTGGCCCTGTTGTTCGAGGGGTTCGACTCCTCGAACGTGTCGTCGCCGGCCACGGTGGCGGTGTTCGTGAACTCACCCTCGCGGTCGACGGTGGCCCGGATCACGACGTCCGCGTCCTGGCCCGCCGCGAGCGTGCCGAGCGAGCAGGTCGTGGTCCTGCCCCCGGAGCAGGTGCCCTGGGAGGGCTCGGCGGAGACGAACGTGAGCCCGTCGGGCAGCACGTCGGTGACGGTCACGCCCGGCGCGTCGGCCGGGCCGGCGTTCGAGACCGCGAGCGTGAACACGACCTGCTCGCCGGCCGCGAAGGTCGAGGCCGAGGCCAGCTTCTGGATCGAGAGGTCGTGCGCCGCGCGCTCGTACGCGCCCCTGTCGCAGGTGCCCCCGGCCGGCTGCGGCCGGGCCACCCCGCGCTGGTCCGCCGCCGGGCAGGCCGAGTTGTCGGCCGAGTTCACGGCCGGGCTGCCCTTCGGGAGCGCGCGCGTCCGGGTGGGGCCGCCGTTGTTCGCCAGGGCACCGAGCTGCGGGTCGGTGCCGGTGGCGTCCGTGCCGGCGTCGAAGCCGCACGAGTCGCCCTCCTCGAGGTTGTGGCCGTTCGAGGTGAACTCCGAGCCGAAGCGGCCGCGGCAGTTCTGCGACTCGGCGTCGCTCACGATCGTGTTCTTGAAGACGTAGTCGCCGTCGATCGCGTCGATGTTGTCGCCCGCGGTCCCCGGGGCGCCGGGGTCGGTCACGAGGGCGGTGGGCCCGAGTGGGGCCACGTCGTTGCCGGCGACGGTGACGTTCAGCAGCGTGATCGTGCTGTCGATGTTCACGATGCCGCCGCCGTACCCGCCGTGGGCGACGTTCCCGCTGATCGTCGTGTTCGTGATCTCGACGTCGCTGAAGTTGCCGGCGTAGACGCCTCCGCCGGAGCCGTCGTCGTCGAAGCCGAAGACCTCGTTCCCGGAGATCGTGCTGTTCCGGATGTGCAGGTCGCCGCCGAACGTGGTGGCCACCCCGGCGCCGTCGGGATCGCCCTCGAACTCGCCCGCGGCGTCGTTGTCGGCGATCGTCGAGCGCTCGATCACGATCCCGATGTCGCTCGTGTCGCTGTGGCCGCCCGCGACGTTGACCACGCCGCCGCCGAAGAACCCCACGTTCTCCGAGACCGTGCTGTCCACGATCGTGAGCAGCGTCGTGTCGCTGGTCTGCGCCACTCCGCCGCCGAGGAAGCAGACGCGGTTGCCGGTGACCAGGGTGCGCTGGAGCGTGAGGTCGGCCTGGCTGCTCACGCCGCCCCCGTCGCAGTCGCGGCCGCCGGTGATCTGGAGGTCGCGGAAGGCGACCGCCAGGCCGGCGCCGCCCTGGGGCTGCACGTGGAAGACCCGCTCGCCGATCCCGCTGTCGCCGCCGGCGTCGACGATCGTGGCGCCCGACCCGGCTCCCTGGATCGTGGTCTCCCCGAGCACGTCGAGGTCGCCGTCGGCGCCCGTGTCCTCTCCGGTGCCGGCGATGCTCAGGACGTAGTGGCCGGCCGGGACGTTGATCGTGTCGGCGCCCGCGCTCGCGTTGGCATCGGCGATCGCGCCGCGCAGCGAGCAGTCCCCGGGGGTGCAGCTCGTGTCGTCGTCGGTCTTCGTGACGTCGAACGTGGCGGCGGAGGCGGCGCTGGGGAGGACCAGGACCGCTATCGCGGCCGCGAGCAGGGGTACGCGCACGTGACGATCCTCTGTCGGGGCCCGCCCGCTGTCAAGCCGTGCATGTGCGCCTGCTTACGCCGCGACCGGCTCGCGCTGCTCCTGCCGCGCGGGGGCCCCGCCGCGGTCGCGCGTGATCGCCCTGGCGATCTTCCGGGCGGTGATCCCGAACTCGCGGAACATGCCGCTGATCGGGTTCGTGTAGCCGATGAAGTACATGCGCGGCGCGTTCGGATGCGCCCGGCCGCCGTGCACGATCGGGCGGCCCTTGTGGCCCAGCAGACCCAGGTGGCCCACCAGCGGCTCGAGCCCGCGCGCGTAGCCGGCGCAGGCGATCACGGCCTCGGGCTGGATCCGGGAGCCGTCGGCGAGCAGCACGTCCGGGCCCTCGAACCCCGTCACGCCCGCCACCACCTCGACCCTGCGCTCCTTCAGCAGCGCGACGAGCCCCACGTCGAGGATCGGGATCACGTCCTCCTTCACCGCGCGGGTGATCGGCCGCTCGGCGGGCGGGATGCCGTACTCGGTCAGGTCGCCGACGAGCATCCGGGCGGAGGAGCGCGCCAGCGCGTCGGCCACCGGCAGCGGCAGGTGGCGCAGCAGCAGGCCGGTCACCTGCGAGGGCATGCCGTTCGCCTCCCGGAGCGAGACCGCCGGGGGCGTGCGCACGGCGATCCGCACCCGCCCGGCGGCGCCCTCGACCAGGTCCACCGCGATCTCCGCCCCGGTGTTGCCCGACCCCACGACCAGCACGTCGCGACCCCGGTAGGGCTCGGGGTTGCGGTACTCGGAGCCGTGGATCAGCTCCCCCTCGAAGCCCTCGCGCCCGGGCCACTCGGGCATGACGGGCGTGTGGTTGTAGCCGGTGGCGACCACGACGTGGCGCGCCCGCAGCTCGCCCTCCGAGGTGTCCAGCACCCACTCGTCCGCGTCCCCGTCGCGGTCGGCGCGCCGGACCTCGATCCCGGTGCGCACGTCGAGGCCGTGGTGGCGCGCGTAGCCCTCGAGGTAGCGGATCACGCCGTCGCGCGAGACCCAGCGCCCGTGCCTGCGCGAGAAGCGGTAGCCGGGCAGGTTCGAGAGCCAGCGCACGGTGTGCAGGTGCAGCCGGTCGTAGTGGCGCCGCCAGCTCGCGCCCACGCCGTCGCTCTTCTCCAGCACCGTGGCCCGGATGCCGTTGCGCCTGAGCACCGCGGCGGTGGCCAGCCCGGCCGGCCCCGCCCCGATCACGAGCACGTCGTGCCTTTCCACGCCCCGATCTTAAGGCCGCCCCCCGAACGGCATCGCGGTCTCGCGCAGCACGGCGGTCCGCTCCGCCCTCAGCCGCGCGTCGGTCGCGTTCTCCCAGACGAACCGATCGAGCGTGCGGTCGGGGGCGATCAGCCGCCGGACGGCGTCCACGGCCTCGATCGTCGTCATCGCCGGGAAGCGGCGGCCGCGGGCGGGCACCGCCGCCAGCGCCACCTGGCTCCCGTCGAGCACGAGGCAGCCGTGCTTCGAGACGTACACCTCGGCGCCCACGCCCGGAAGCTCGATGCGGTCGTAGTTCTCCTCGGTGGCGTCGATCGCCCCGATCAGGTCCTCGCGCAGGTAGGTGACCGCCACCTGGATCCAGGTCCCCGGGCTGCGCTGCACGGCCGCTCCGAGCCCGCCGCGCGGGGAGGCGTGCGCCGAGAACACCACGTCGATGTCGCCCCTCTCGGTGAGGACCACGGGCACCACCGGGTCGCGCCCGGCCAGCTTCCGCGCGAGCTCCTCGGGGGAGGCGTTCGCGCCGTACGACAGGAGCCGCACGGGCCGGGCGGGCACCGCCTCGCGGGCGATCCCGAGCGACTCGCAGTAGCCCCCGAGCGCGACCACGTCGCCCTCGGGCGTGCGGACGAGCGTGTCCTCGATCCGCGCCTCCTCGAACTCCACCACCTCGACGGTGTGGTCGCGGACCAGCACCGACGATGTCTCCGCGCGCGCGAACGGATAGGCGGCTACGTGCGCGAGGAGGTCAGCCGAGCTCCTTCACCTCGCCGAGCACCTCCTGCACCGACTTCTTGGCGTCGCCGAACAGGAGGGAGGTGTTCTCCGCGTAGAAGAGCGGGTTGTCGATGCCCGCGAAGCCGGTGTTCATGCTGCGCTTGAGCACGATCACCTGCTCTGACTTGTCCACGTCGAGGATCGGCATCCCGTAGATGGGCGAGCCCTCGTTCGTGCGCGCGTCGGGGTTCGTCACGTCGTTCGCCCCGATCACGAGCGAGACGTCCGTCTGCGGGAACTCCGGGTTGATCTCGTCCATCTCCTTGAGCTTGTCGTACTCGACGTCGGCCTCGGCCAGCAGCACGTTCATGTGGCCCGGCATGCGGCCGGCCACCGGGTGGATCGCGTAGCTCACCTCCACGCCGTGCTTCTCCTCGAGCTCGTCGGCCAGCTCGCGCACGGTGTGCTGGGCCTGCGCCACCGCCATGCCGTAGCCGGGCACCACCACCACGCGGTCGGCGTAGGCGAGCTGCACGGCCACGTCGTCGGCCGAGGTGGAGCGGACGGTGCGGTCCTCGTCGCCCTCGCCCGTCGGCGCGGTGGTCACGCCGCCGAAGCCGCCGGCGATGATCGCCGGGACCGAGCGGTTCATGGCCACGGCCATCATGTTCGTGAGGATCGAGCCGCTGGCGCCGACCATGATCCCGGCCACGATCAGCGCCGTGTTCTCGAGCGCGATGCCGGCCAGGGCGGCGGAGACGCCGGTGAAGGCGTTCAGCAGGGAGATCACGACCGGCATGTCCGCGCCGCCGATCGGCAGCACCATCAGGTTCCCCAGCACCGCGGCGGCCACCAGGATGCCGAGCACGAACAGGGCCTCGGAGTCGGTCCCGGCGGCGATCGCGATCGCGCTTCCGACGGCGACCAGCGCCAGCAGGGCGTTGATGACGATCTGGCCGGGGAGCTGGATCGGCCGCCCCGGGAGGATCTCCTGGAGCTTGCCGAAGGCGATGTTCGAGCCCCAGAACGAGACCGAGCCGATGATCGCCGCGAACAGGATCGGGATCAGCACCTGGAGGTCGAGCTCGGCGCCGTGCTTGCGGAACTCCGCCCAGGCGATCAGCGCCACCGCCCCGCCGCCGACGCCGTTGAACAGCGCGACCATCTGGGGCATCGCGGTCATCTTCACGTTGCGCGCCGCGGGGATCCCGACGATCGTCCCGACCACCACGCCCACCGCGATCAGGATGGCGTCCTCGCTGTCCTCGATCACGCCGTCGATCAGCAGCGTGGCCACGAACGCGATCAGCATCCCGACCGCCGCGATCTTGTTGCCGCGCACGGCCGTCTTCGGACCGCCCAGCCCGCGCAGGCCGATGATGAACAGCACGAACGCGACGATGTAGAGCGAGTTGACGAAGTCGCGGTCTTGCAGGAACGAGGCCGTGACGCTCACGAGCCCGCCTCCTCGGCTTGCGGCTTCTTCCGCTCGCGGCCCTTGAACATGCCGAGCATCCGGTCGGTGACGAGGAAGCCGCCGACCACGTTGATCGTGCCGAACGCGATCGCGATGGTGAGGATGACCTTGTCCAGCACGCCGTCCGCGGTCGAGATCACGAGCAGCCCGCCGAGCAGCACGATCCCGTGGATCGCGTTCGTGCCCGACATGAGCGGCGTGTGGAGCGTGTTCGGCACCTTCGAGATCACCTCGAAGCCGACGAACGCGCCCAGCACGAGGATGGCGATCATCGTGACCAGGTCCATGCGGTTCCCCTCTCTTAGGCGGCCGGCGCGCCCGCGGCCTGCTTGGCGCCCTCGTGGACGATCTCGCCGTCGCGCGTGATGCACGCGCCCTTGATGATCTCGTCCTCCCAGTTCAGCTCCAGCGCACCCTCGTCCCCGACCATCAGCTCCACGAGCGACTGCACGTTGCGCGCGTAGAGCTGCGAGGCGTGGGTGGGCATCTCGGCGGCCAGGTCGAGCGGCCCGACGATCTTCACGTCGTGGCGCTCCACGATCTGACCCGGCTCGGTCAGCTCGCAGTTGCCTCCGGTGACGGCGGCCAGGTCCACGATCACCGAGCCCGGCTTCATGTTCTCCACCGCCCGCTCGATCAGCAGCGTCGGCGCCGGGCGGCCGGGGATCAGGGCGGTGGTGATGACCACGTCGAACTTGCCGGCGGCCTCGGCCATCGCCTCCTGCTGGCGGCGCTGCTGGTCCTCGTCGAGGGCCTTGGCGTAGCCGCCCGCGCCCTCGGCGTCGGCCTCCAGGTCGAGCTCGAGGAAGCGCGCGCCCAGCGACTCCACCTGCTCGCGGACCACTGCCCGCACGTCGTAGCCGGTCACGACGGCGCCCAGCCGCCGGGCGGTGGCGATCGCCTGGAGGCCGGCCACGCCCGCGCCCAGCACGAGCACGGTGGCGGGCTTGATCGTGCCCGCGGCCGTGGTGAGCATGGGGAGGAAGCGGTCGAGCTGCTCGGCCGCGATCAGGACCGCGCGGTAGCCGGAGACCGTGCTCTGCGAGGAGAGCGCGTCCATCGACTGCGCGCGGGTGATGCGCGGGATGGCCTCCATCGCGAACGAGGTGGCGCCGGCGCCCGCCAGCGCGCGGGCGGTCTCCGTGTCGATGAGCGGGTTGAGGAAGCCGATCAGCACCGAGCCGCGCTCGAGCCGGTCGATCTCCGCCTGCGTGGGGGCCTTGACCACGGCCACCACGTCGGCGGCCCAGACCTGCTCGGGCGGCGCGACCGTGGCACCGGCCTCCTCGAAGTCGGCGTCGGGCACGTGCGCGTGCGCGCCGGCCCCCGATTCGACGAGCACCTCCACGCCCTTCTTGGACAGGCGGCGCACCACGTCGGGCACGGTCGCGACGCGAGTCTCCCCCGCGGCGGCCTGGTTCGGCACGCCGAGCTTCATCTGCGGGCCCTCATGCGGGCCGTGAGGATATTGAGTGCGATCCCTTTACGATCCCCTCGTGGCTCCCGAGCCCGGTGCCCGCAGCCTCGACCTCTCGATCCTGAGGAGGCCGACGGCCCTCCTGCTGATCCTGGTGATGGCGATCGGGAGCGTGTTCCTGTGGCTCGGGATCCCGGTCGCGTGGATCTACGGGGTGTCGCAGATGGTGGAGAGCACCCAGCCCCAGCTCGGCCCGTACCTGGCGATCATCGTGGGGGTTCCGGTCTCGATGTTCGTCTTCGGGCGGCTGCTGTACCGGCTGAACCAGGCCTACGAGCGGGTGACCGGGCAGACGTCGCAGGTGCGCGTGCAGTTCGCCTGGATGCGGAGCATGCGCGGCGAGCGCGACGCGGGGCGGCGGACGACCGTCCTCGAGATCGTGATGATCATCTCGGTCGGCCTCTGCCTGTTCGTCTTCCTGATCTGGTTCTTCTTCTTCGCCGGGTCCAGCCTGCCGCTGGGCTAGGCGCCGAGCTCGAAGTCGAGCTCGCTGCGCACGCCGAGCGCGTGCAGGGCGTCGTTGGCCTCCTCGAGGGTGGTCGCGCCGTCCACCGCCCGGGCCAGCCGCGCGGCCGTGGCCACCGCGGCGGGGATGTCGAAGTAGACGGTGAGCGCCGCCGCGGTGGTCGCCTCCACGGTGCGGCGGCCGCCGCGGATCGGCACCCGGCCGGTGCGGCCTCGGAAGGCCTGCACGGCCACCGCGCTGGCCTCGGTGGGCACGTGCTCGACGGCGG
>JALZEZ010000200.1 GCA_030861775.1 Actinomycetota bacterium | reverse complement strand
GCCCAAGCCGCCGCTCGGCGCCGGCGGCACGCCCATGACTCTCGAGCAGCTCGCGAGGCTCGCGCGCGAGGTCGGGCGCGGCCAGCCGGTGCTGTTCCTCGACCTGGCGGCGGTGGACCAGAACATCAGGACCGTCGTGGACTTCGCCACGGCGCAGGGCTGGGGCGTGCGCCCCGCGCTGAAGACGTTCCGCAGCCCGGCGCTCGTCTCGTACCTGCTGAACCGCCTGCCGGAGCCGCGCGGGCTGGTCTTCAACCTGGCCGAGGCCGACGCGATCGTCGCGCAGGCGCCGAGGAACACGGACCTGATGACCGGCTACCCGCCGACCTTCGGCGAGGCGACGGCCTACCTGAAATCGAGGCCACCGGCGAGGCAGCGAGCCCACCGCCTCCGCATCCTCACCGATTCCCTGGCACTCACCGAGCACCTCGCTGCGCTCGCGCGGAGCGCGCGGCGGCCAAAACCCGTCGAAGTGGCCATCGAGCTCGACGTTGGCATGGGGCGTGGAGGGATGAATGAAGCCGAGGAGCTGCGTGCCACGGTGGAGGTGCTGAGGGCGGCGCGCGACGACGTACGCCTCACAGCCGTCCTCGGCTACGACGGCCACGCCACCCTGCGCGGCGACTCCGAGTACCGGCGCCTCGTGGCCACCCAGGCGCAGGACTCGTACCGCGCGCACCTCGCGGCGCTGAAGGAGCTCGGCGCCGACCTCTACGACGAGGCCACGCTGATCCGCAACGGCCCCGGCAGCTCGAACTACCGCAACTGGACCGGCGGTCCGGCGAACGAGATCGGCTGCGGCTCGGCCTTCCTCTTCGCGGGCTACCTGAGCGGCGGCTACGACACCGAGGGCCTCGCGCGAGCGCTCACGCTCGGCGGCGCCGTGCGGCGCATCACGAGCGACCACCCGAGCGCGCCGGTGCTCGGCGTCGCCCAGCCGGGTGCGAGCGAGATGGAGATCATCGTGCAGGGCGTGGCGCCGGCGGGCGAGCTGGTGCATCCCGAGGGCGGGCGCGAGGACCAGGCCTCGGGCGGCGGCGACGCGCTGATCGTGCCGAAGGGATCCGTGGCGCTCGGCGACTACGTGCTCTACCGGCCCACCCAGACCGAGGGCGCGATCCTGAGCTACCACGAGCTGATCGCGGTGCGCGAGGGCAGGCTGCTGCGCCGCTGGCCGGTCTTCAAGCGTCAGGGCGCCAAACACCTGGCCCCGTAGACTCGGCTGGCGTGGACGCGGATCTGCGCACCCCGATCGAGCGGCGGATTCAGAAGAGCTTCGAGGACACCGCCGGGCACGGAAAGCCGCTCTCCCGGCGCGCTCGCCAGACCAAGCGCACGGTCGAGGCGTACCTCCAGGCCGGGGTCATCCCGCGCTACATGGAGCGCCTGAACGAGATCGACAGCGGCCTGCGCACCACGCGCCTGCGCCTGGCGCGCTCGTACGCGGCGTTGCGCGAGGCCTGCGGCGACGACACCGAGCTGTTCGCGGCCCGCTGGCGCGAGCGCGTGCACTCCTGGCCGTTCGAGCCCCTCAACGCCCTGATCCGCGAGCACAACGAGTGGTACCCGCTCGAGTCGGGGCTCCCGCTCGACCCGCGCACCGGCGACTACATCCGCCGCGCCGGCCGCTCGTACCGCCGCGAGGAGATCGGCCCGGACTGGGCGCTGGAGCGCTTCCCCGCCTGATGCTCTCGCTGCTCGCCCTCTCCGGCTCGCGCCGCGCGAAGTGGATCGTGTTCGCCTTCTGGTTCGCGGTCTTCTTCGGCCTGAACGCGGCGAACATCTTCGACAAGTTCGCCGACGCCGAGCAGAACCGCTCGGTGGACTACCTCCCGCAGAACGCCGAGTCGGTCGAGGTCCTCGAGAAGGTCGACGAGTTCCCCTCGGGCGAGCGGTTCGCGGCCGTGATCGTCTACCGCCGCGACGGCGGCCTCACGCCCGCCGACAGGGCCCTGGTCGCGAAGGAGCGGCGGGAGCTGGCCGCCACCAGGTTCCGGGCGCCCGGCGGCGAGCCCCCGCCCCCGACGGTCTCGCCGGACCGCACCACCGCGCTGGTGGTCGTCCCGCTCAAGACCACCGGCGAGGCGGACATCCTCACCGACGACGTCGACAAGATCCGCGAGGTGGCGGAGGGGGCGCCGCCCGGGCTCCAGGTCGAGGTGACCGGCGCGGCCGGCTTCGCGGGCGACGCCGTGGACGTCTTCGAGTCGATCAACGGCACCCTGCTGCTCGGCACCGCCACGCTCGTCTTCATCCTGCTGATTCTCATCTACCGCAGCCCGATCTTCTGGCTGATCCCGTTCTTCTCGGTGATCGTGGCCGAGGTCAGCTCGCGCGGCCTGGGCTACGTGCTGTCGGAGCTGGGCGTGACAGTGACCGGCCAGTCGTCGGCGATCCTCACCGTGCTGGTCTTCGGCGCCGGCACCGACTATGCGCTCCTGATCGTGGCCAGATACCGCGAGGAGCTGCGCAGGCAGGAGGACAAGCACGCCGCCGTGGGCACCGCCATGCGCACCGCGGGGCCGGCGATCGTGGCCTCGGCGGGCACCGTGATGGTCGGGCTGCTGTGCCTCTCGCTGGCCCAGGTGACCGGCACCAACGGACTGGCGCTGATCGGCGCGATGGGCGTGGGCCTCGCGATGCTCGTGATGTGCACGCTGCTGCCGGCGCTGCTGGCGATCGTCCCGCGTGCCTTCTTCTGGCCCCGGATCCCGCACCTGGGCGACGTGGGAGCCGACGCCACCCACGGCGTCTGGCGTCGCATCGCCGAGCGGGTGGGGGGCCGCCCGCGGCTGGTGGGCACGATCGGCGGCCTGGGCCTGCTGGCGATGTGCGCGGGACTCGTCCTCTACAGCACCAACCTCACCACCGGCAACCAGTTCCGCGGCGAGGAGAGCTCCACCCGCGGCCAGGAGCTCGTGGCGAAGGCGTTCCCCGCCGGGGCCAACGCGCCGAACACCGTGATCGTCCCCAACCCGCAGGTCGCCGACGACGTGCAGTCGGCGCTGAAGGCACGGCCCGAGGTGGCCGCGGTCGGCCCGGCCGAGACCGGGCGGCCGGGCGCGCGCTTCGACCTGGTCCTGAAGGCGGAGCCCTACTCCCAGAAGGCGTTCGACCAGATCCCGGACCTCCGCCGGGTGGCGGAGCGCGCGGGCGGCGAGGACGTGCTGATCGGCGGCCCCACCGCCGAGGAGCGCGACCTGCGCACCGCGGCCGCGCGCGACACCAAGGTGATCGTCCCGCTGGTGCTGGTCGTCGTGTTCCTGGTGCTCGCGGCGGTGCTGCGCGCGATCGTCCTGCCCGCGATCCTGCTCTTCACGGTCGTCGCCTCGTACTTCGCGGCGATGGGGGTCGGGTTCTTCGTCTTCGAGTACGTCTTCGACTTCCCCGGCGTGGACCCGTCGCTGCCGCTGTGGACGTTCGTCTTCCTGGTCGCGCTCGGGGTCGACTACAACATCTTCCTGATGGCGCGCGTGCGCGAGGAGGCGCTGCGCCACGGCACCCGGCCGGGGATGCTGCGCGGCCTCGCGGTCACCGGCGGCGTGATCACGTCGGCCGGGATCGTGCTGGCCGGGACCTTCAGCGTGCTGGCCTCGCTGCCGCTGGTGTTCCTGACCGAGCTCGGCTTCGTCATCGCGTTCGGCGTGCTGCTCGACACGTTCATCGTGCGCTCGGTTCTGGTGCCCGCGCTGGTGTTCGACCTCGGGCCGAAGGTGTGGTGGCCGTCCACGCTGCGGTTGGCGATGGAGCGGCGGCTGCCGCGCTACCGCGCGTCGGAGTCCGGCTAGTGGGCGAGCTGACCGTCCGCTGGGAGGACCCGGCTCGGCTCGCAGAGCGCGGCCGCGAGCTGCCGGGGATCGAGTTCCTGCGCGCGATACGCGACGGCGAGCTGCCGTCCGGCCCGATCCAGAACCTGCTCAGCTTCCGGCTGGCGGAGGTCGACCCCGGACGGGTCGTCTTCGTGGCGGAGCCCGGCGAGCAGCACTTCAACGTGATCGGCGTGGTGCACGGCGGCCTCGCCGCGACCCTGCTGGACAGCGCCATGGGCGCGTGCGTGCACTCCACGCTCGAACAGGGCAAGGGCTACACCACGCTCGAGACGAAGTTCAACCTGGTCCGGCCGATCACGGCCGACACGGGCGAGGTGCGGGCCGAGGGGACGGTGGTCCACCGCGGCGGGCGGATCGCCACCTCCGAGGGGCGTGTCACGCGCGCCGACGGCAAGCTGCTCGCGCACGGCACGTCCACCTGCCTGATCGTCTGAGAGCAGTGTCACTTAGCGCCCGCTGAGCCCGGGCACAGACGGGGCATGAGGAGAGCCACGGCGATCGCCGCACTCGCGGCGGCCGCGGTCCTGGGGACCGCACAGCTCGTCCAGGCCGACAGCGCCACCGTCACCGACGCGCGCGGCGACATCGTCGGCGAGCCGCCCGGCGGCGGCGAGTCCGCCGACATCGTCGCGGCCGCCTACGGCCACACCAAGTCCGGGAAGCTCTGGCACAAGGTCACGATCGCCGGGCAGGCGGCCGACCCGGCCGCCGGCGGCGGGGTTCTGCCGCTCCTCTACATCGACGACGACAGCGGGCCCGGGCGGGGCGCGCGCGAGTGCGACTTCCTGGTGGGCCGCCACGACGGCCGCCTCGGCGTGTTCGAGTGCGGCTCGCTCGAGCGGGTGGGATCGGTGCGCGTGACGCGCACCAGCGAGTACAGCACGCGCTACGTGTTCAGCCCGAAGGCGATCGGCAACCCCGACGAGTACGGCTGGGCCTTCGTCACCGAGGGCCCCTCCGACGGGACCTGGATGCGCTACGACCGCGTCCCCGAGGGCGACCGCGCCTTCCGGGCGCACACGCTGCGCTAGCCGAACACGGGCGCCTCGCGGCCGGGGAAGATCTCCGGCAGCCCCGCGCTGACCCGGTCGGGGAACTCCGCCGGGCGCTTCTCGAGGAACGCGGTCACGCCCTCGCGCGCGTCGTCCGACTGACCGCGCGCGAACATCGCCCGCGAGTCCGCCCGGTGCGCCTCCATCGGGTGCTCCGCCCCGAGCATCGTCCACAGCATCCGGCGGCCGAGCGCGACCGACACCGGCGCGGCGTTGTCGGCGATCTCGCGCGCGAGCGCGTGCGCGGCGCCGAGCACCTCGTCCTGCGGGTGCAGGCTGCGGACGAGCCCGCCCGCCAGGGCCTCGCCGGCCGGGAACACCCGCCCGGTGGCCATCCACTCCATGGCCTGCCCGATGCCGACGATCCGAGGCAGGAACCAGCTCGAGCAGGCCTCGGGCACGATGCCGCGGCGGGCGAAGACGAAGCCCATCTTCGCGTCGTCGGCGGCCAGCCGGACGTCCATGGCCAGCGTCATCGTGATGCCCACGCCCACCGCCGGGCCGTTGATCGCGGCGATCACCGGCTTGGTGCAGTCGAACAGGCGCAGCGTGAAGCGCCCGCCGCCGTCGCGCGGCACGTCGCCCTCTGCCTCGCGCTCGCGCCAGTCGAAGGTCGAGCCGCCGCCCTCCAGGTCGGCGCCGGCGCAGTAGGCGCGGCCCGCGCCGGTGAAGACGATCGCCCTCACCTCGTCGTCCGCGTCCGCCCGGTCGATCGCCTCGATCAGCTCCTCCTGCATGACCGGGGTCCACGCGTTGAGCCGGTCCGGGCGGTTCAGCGTGATCGTGAGGACGCGGTCGGCGACCTCGTAGCGGATGGTCTCGAACTCCATTGCGCCTCCTCGGGATGTCTTCGGCCTCCGGGGACGCTAGCCTCGCCAGCTCGTGGGCGTATTCGGCAGCAACACCACGGTGCAGGCGGCGGTGGACCGGACATCGGTGCACCCGGGGGACGTCGTGACCGTGAAGGTCTGGATAAGCGGCGAGCGCGACGACCGCGTGCAGGCCGCGCGGGTCGAGCTGGCCTGCAAGAACCGCTACCGCAAGCAGGAGCGCGACTACGACTCCGACGGCCGCAGCCGCACCCGCACGGTCACCCGCGAGGAGACGACCGTGGCGGTCTGGCAGCCGCTGCCGGCCGCCGCCGACGGCCCCGTCCAGTTCGGCGAGCACACCGTCCAGCTCCAGTTCCCGCCCGACGCGCCGCCGACCGTCTACGAGCCGGCCGGGTTCGGCGAGGTGGTCACCTGGGAGGTCCGCGCGATCCTCGACCGCCGCATGAGCTTCGATCCCGACGCGAGCGTCAAGGTCCACGTCCACTCGCTGCCCAACCAGTACGCGCACTGGTGCCAGTCGCCGCCCGTGGCCAAGTCGCACGAGGTCCCGATGGGGCTCGACCAGCTCTCGGCCCGCGTGGTGCGGCCGGGCGACCAGATCACCGGCGTGCTCCAGATCCACCCGCAGGAGGGGGCCAAGGCGCGCACGGTCCGGGTCCAGCTCGAGCGCCGCCGCACCGACACGCCCGACAACCTCCAGGACACCAACACCGGGGTGGAGGTGGAGCTGGCCCGCGACGTGAAGCTCGAGCCCGGCCAGCCGCTCCAGTACCCGTTCCAGATCCCCGTGCCGGGCGACTCGCCGCCCACCTTCGCGGCCGCCAAGAGCCACATGCACTGGTACCTGGAGGGGATCGTGGACCGAAAGCTGCGGTCGGACTTCGTGGTCGAGGCCGAGGTCGTCGTCTACACCGGCGCGCCGGGCGCCGTGGCCGCGCAGCCGGCGGCCGCCGCGCAGCCCGCCGC
>JALZEZ010000199.1 GCA_030861775.1 Actinomycetota bacterium | reverse complement strand
GCACTGGAGCGCATGGCCGCCGCGCTGGCCCACCGCGGGCCGGACGACTCCGGCATCGCGGTCGAGGGGGCGGTGGGGCTGGTCCACCGGCGGCTGGCGATCGTCGACCCCTCGCCCGCGGGCCGCCAGCCGATGTCCGACGCGGGCGGCCGCTGGCTCCTCACCTACAACGGCGAGACGTTCAACCACCTCGCGCTGCGCGCGGAGCTGCCGGGCGTCGAGTGGCGCGGGGGGAGCGACACCGAGACGCTCGTGGAGGCGCTGGCGCGCTGGGACGCCGGCGCGATCGAGCGCTGCAACGGGCTGTTCGCGTACGCGGCGCTCGACCGCGAGCGCGGGCGGCTGCTGCTGGTGCGCGACCGCTTCGGGGTCAAGCCGCTGTACGTGGCCCGCTTCGGCGGCGCGCTCTGGTTCGCGAGCGAGGTCCGCGCGCTGCTGAAGGCGGGCGCGCCGCGCCGCCCCCGACCGCTCGTCCTGCGCCACGCGGTGCACACCGGCTGGGCCAACGGCCGGGCAACCCCGGTAGAGGGGATCGATCGCGTCATGCCCGGCACCGTGGTGGAGGTCGACCTGAAAACGCTCGCGACGCGCGAGCGGAGCTGGTACGACCCGCTCGACTCGGTCGACCTGGAGCGAATGGAGCGCATCGCGCATGCTGGCCGGGCGGAGGCCGTGACTGCCGTGGAGGACGCTCTGCGCGCGTCGGTCAGGCGGAGGCTGATGGCCGACGTCCCGCTGGGGACGATGTGCTCGGGTGGCATCGACTCCAGCCTGATCACGGCGCTCGCGGCGGAGGCCGGCACTGTCCACGCGTTCAACGCGCGCGTCGTCGACCAGCCCGAGGTGGACGAGGGCCCGTGGGCGGCGGCCGTCGCCGCGCATGTGGGGGTTGAGCTGCACACCTTCGAGATGACCGGCGCGGATTGGCGGGCGAACCTGATCGACGTCGTGCGCCATATCGAGTACCCGCTGACCCATGAGAGCTCGGTGCCGATGGCGTCGATTGCGCGGCTGGCCCACTCGCGCGGGATCAAGGTGCTGCTGAGCGGGGAAGGCGCCGACGAGCTCTTCGGGGGCTACAGCTGGCTCCATCACCACGACTTCGCTGACTTCGCGGCCAGGGGCCGCCGCGTCGAGGCCACGGCTCGGCGGGCCTATCGAGCGCTCCAGCGGAGGGGCCTGTTCGCCTCGCGGGTCATACCCGATCCGACGCCGGGGTTCTCGCCGGACGCCGAGCGGTACGAGCGCGACCGGATCGCGCGGGCGATTGCCGCCTACGCGGGCCACGGCGGGGCGCGGGGGAGACTGGAGGGGCGGCTCGCGGCGGATCTCTCGACGTACCTGCCCCACCTGCTCAACCGCCAGGACAAGAGCACGATGATGCATTCGATCGAGACGCGCGTGCCGTTCCTCGACCCGGACGTGGTCGGGCTGGCGCTGAACCTCCCGCTGGAGGTGCGGCTCGAGCCGGAGCGCAAGGCGCCGCTGCGCGAGATCGGCCGGCGCCTGCTGCCGGCTGGTGTGGTCGAGCGCCCCAAGATCGGCTTCGGGTTCGAGGTGCCGCCCTACTTGGCGCCGGCGGTCCGGCCGGAGTTCATGCGCGACGGGATGCTCCGCGAGGTCTTCGCCGCCGACCGCGGCGAGTGGGAGCGGCACCTTCCGGGGATCTGCTCCGGACTCAGGCCGGTGACCGCGGAGATCTGGCTGAGGGCGGTCCTGGAGGGACAGTCGAGCGACCGCATCTCGCAAGATCTGTGGCGTGACGGGTGAGGCTTCGCCCGTAGACTGGCTGCGTGGCGGAGGGACTCGAGACCTCGCCGCCGGTGACCCCGGCGGACGCTCCGGCCATCGCCTCGGCGGCGCCCCCCCGGCCGCGTAGCGGCCTTGTGCGCGGCGTGCTCCGCGCGATGCGGCCGAAGCAGTGGCTGAAGAACGTGCTCGTCTTCGCCGCGCCCGGCGCCGCGGGCGTCCTGAACGAGGGCGACGTGCTCGGCAGCGTGCTGATCGGCTTCGCCGCCTTCTGCCTCGTGTCGAGCGGCACCTACCTGCTGAACGACGCGCGCGACGTGGAGTCCGACCGGCTCCACCCGCGCAAGCGGTTCCGCCCGATCGCGGACGGCACCGTGCCGGTGCGGCTGGCCGTGGTGCTCGGGATCGGGCTGATCGCCGCGGGGCTGGCGGTGGCGGCGCTGGTGCGGCTGGAGCTCCTGATCGTCGTGGCCGCCTACATCGTGCTGACCACCAGCTACACGCTCTGGCTCAAGCACGTGGAGGTGGTGGACATCGTGGCCATCGCCTCGGGCTTCATCATGCGCGCGGTGGCCGGCGGCGCGGCGGCGGACGTGCCGCTGTCGCGCTGGTTCATCATCGTCGCCTCGTTCGGCTCGCTTTTCATCGTGGCCGGCAAGCGCCACGGCGAGCACATCGACCTCGGCGACGACGGGCAGGCGGTGCGGGCCACGCTCGGCGCCTACTCGCGCAACTACCTCAAGCACGTCTGGACGATGGCCTCGGGCGTGACGATCGCGGCCTACTGCCTGTGGGCGTTCGAGATGGCGCCCAAGGGCTCCGAGGTGCCGCTCTACGAGCTGTCGATCGTCCCCTTCGTGACGTTCATGCTGCGCTACGCGATGCTGCTCGAGGCGGGTCACGGCGAGGCGCCGGAGGACGTGGTGCTCGGCGACCGCGTGCTGCTGGCGCTCGGGGCCATCTGGATCGTGCTGTTCGGGTCGGGTGTCTACTTCCTCTAGCGCCCTCTTGACGGGGTGGGGGCGGACCGCCCCCACACGCTCCACGCTCCTCGACGCCTCCCTCGAGTCGATCTCCCACGCCCTCTCGAGTGCACCCGCTCGGGGCGTACTCGCCCGCGGGCTGGGGAGGAGCTACGGC
This sequence comes from Actinomycetota bacterium, assembly GCA_030861775.1. GTDB lineage: Bacteria > Actinomycetota > Thermoleophilia > Solirubrobacterales > Thermoleophilaceae > AC-37. Next base: position 3,796 of record JALZEZ010000199.1, on the reverse strand, counting down.
GACGCCGCGCAGAACGCCGGGGGGACGGTGCTCCGGATGGAAGCGCTTGCGGCGGTCCACGACGTCGACCTCGAGAGCGGCGTCGTCACCGTCGACGCCGGCGTCAGCATCGAGACCCTCACCCGATCGCTGCTCCCGCTCGGGCTGTTCGTGCACGTCACGCCCGGGACCTGGCACGTCACCGTCGGCGGCGCGATCGCCGCGGACGTGCACGGCAAGAACCACCACGCCGACGGCTCGTTCTGCGACCACGTGCTCTCGCTCGACCTGATCACCCCCGGCGGCGAGCGGGTGACGGCGGAGCCCGGCGACGAGCTGTTCCACGCCACCGCCGGGGGGATGGGGCTCACCGGGGTGATCGTGAGGGCCGCGCTCCAGATGCTCCATGTCGAGTCGCCGTACATGCGCGTGGACCGCGAGCGGGCGAGCGACCTCGACGACGTGATGGCGCGCATGTCCGAGCGCGACGACGAGTACCGCTACTCGGTGGCGTGGATCGACTGCCTGGCGCGCGGCCGCCGCCTGGGCCGCTCCGTCCTCATCCGCGGCGACCACGCGCCCCCGGACCCCTCCGCCCGCAACGGCCACCTCGGCGGGGTCCGCCTGTCCGCCCCACCGTGGACCCCGCCCGGGCTGCTCCGGCGCTCCACGATCCGCGTCTTCAACGAGGCCTACTACCGCGCCGCGCCGCGGCGGGAGACCGGGCGGATCGAGGGCGTGCGCGAGTTCTTCTACCCGCTCGACGCGGTCGGCGACTGGAACCGGATCTACGGCCCGAGCGGCTTCCTCCAGTACCAGCTCGTGGTGCCGTACGGGGCCGAGGACGCGCTGCGCGAGTCGCTCGAGCGGCTGAGCGGGGCGGGCTGCCCGTCGTTCCTGGCGGTGCTCAAGCGCTTCGGGGCGCAGCGGACCGGCATGATCTCGTTCCCGATGGAGGGCTGGACTCTTGCGCTCGACGTGCCCGCCGCCGTGCCCGGCCTGGCCCCGCTGCTGGACGGCCTCGACGAGCTGGTGGCCGGGGCCGGCGGGCGCGTGTACCTGGCCAAGGACTCGCGGCTGCGGCCGGACGCGCTCGCCGCGATGTACCCGCGGCTCGGCGAGTGGCGCGCCGTGCGCGAGCGGGTGGACCCGCGCGGCACGATGCGCTCGGACCTGGCCCGGCGGCTGGAGTTGCCGTGAGGGACGCGACGGGCGCGGTCCAGTCGGTGCTGGTGCTGGGCGGCACCTCGGAGATCGGGGTGGCCACCGCGGAGCGCCTCGTCCGGGACCGGGCGCGCAGGGTCATCCTCGCCGCCCGCGACCCCGCCGCCGCCGAGGCCTCCGCCGCGCCGCTCCGCCAGGCCGGCGCCGAGGTGGAGGCCGTCTCGTTCGACGCGCTCGACCTCGCCTCCCACGAGGCGTTCGTCGCCGACGTCTTCGACCGCTTCGGCGACATCGACCTCGTCCTCGTCGCCTGGGGCGTGCTCGGCGACCAGGAGCGGCTCGCCCGCGACCACGACGCCGCGGTGGAGGCGGCCCAGGTCAACTACACCGGGGTGGTCTCCGTGAGCATCCCGCTGGCCGAGCGCATGCGCCGCCAGGGGCACGGCACGATCGTCTACCTCTCGTCGGTGGCGGGCGAGCGCGCCCGGGCCTCGAACTTCGTCTACGGCTCGACCAAGGCGGGGATGGACGCGTTCGCCCAGGGCCTCGGCGACTCCCTCGACGGCACCGGCGTGCGGGTGATGGTGGTCCGGCCGGGCTTCGTCAAGACGAAGATGACCGCGGGCCTCGACCCGGTCCCGCTCTCGACCGACGCCGGCGCGGTGGCCGACTCGATCGCGGCCGGCCTGCGCCGCAACTCCCACACGGTCTGGTCCCCGGCGCCCCTGCGGCTGGTGATGTCGGCCCTCCGCCACGTCCCCCGCCCGATCTTCCGGAAGCTGGACCTCTAGCCGCGGCGACCCCGCCCGAGCGGCGAACGATTGATCCCTTTTACTCACCAGGATGAGTAAAAGTCGCCAATCGCCGCCCGAACCGGCCCGCTAAGTGCTCGCGGTAAGCGCCTCGGGCTCCCGCCCCCGCCCGCGGAGATAGCCGGCCAGCTCGCGGAGCAGCGTGCGCTCCAAGGCCACCGTCGCGACGGCGGTGAGCGCGAGGAACAGCGGCAGCTCGGCGAGCACGGGCGGGTCCCCGGCGGCGCGGAGCAGGAGGACCACCGCGGCCGCCGGCACCGTCGGCGCCACCCCGCGCGCGGCGTGCCGGAGGATCCGGAACCCCCGGAACAGCCGCGACAGGTACCAGCCGCGCATCGCCAGGGAGACCGCCGTGACCACCGCCATCCCGGCCGCGTATCCCGCCAGCCCCTCGGCCACCGTGAGCGGGACGGTGAACGCCAGGAACGCCGCCAGCACCACCAGCGCCGTCACGGCCATCGGGCGCGTCTCCCCCCGGGCGCTGAAGAACGCGACCCAGTTGAAGCCCACGTGGTGGGCGGCGGCCAGGACCCCGAACACCTCGAGCGTCCCCACGGCGCCGTCCCACTCGTCGCCCAGCACGTGCTCGACCAGGTCGCCGGCGAACAGGGCGATCCCCACCCCGAACGGCACCCCGAACATCAGCGCCAGCCGGTTCGACTTCGCGAACGCCTCGAAGAGCACGTCGGTCCGGTCGCGCACCCGGCAGATCGCGGGGTACAGGGTCCAGGTGACCAGCTCGTCGATCCGGTCGGTGTAGCTCGAGAGCGTCCCCGCCAGCGCGATCACGCCCGCGCCCGCAAGCCCCAGCTCCCAGGTCCCGACCAGCATCGAGAGCTGGGGGATGAGCAGGGCGCTCGCGCCCGCCACGACGATCGGCCACGAGAACTCGACGTACTCGCGCAGCTTCGCCCGGTCGTAGCGGAACGCGAGCCGGTACGGCGACGCGGCCACCGCCACCACGCCGGAGGCCAGGACGCCCGCCGCGTAGCCGATCACGAGCGACCAGTAGCCGACTCCGCCCACGGCCAGCCCGACGGTCACGACGAACGACACCAGCGGGTCCACCGCCTCGATCGCGCGCTGCCGCGCGTAGCGCATCTGGCGGTAGAAGATCCAGACCGGCGACTTGAAGGTCTGCGCGGCCACCGCCAGGGCCAGCACGGCGCCGGGGGCCACGATCTCCCAGTGCCCGTACACGAGCGCGAGCAGCGGCAGGAGCACGAGCGCGATCCCGAGCAGCACCAGGTTCGACAGCGCGTCGATCGTGAACGCGCGCTGGTAGGCCAGCTCGGGGTCGGGCGCCTCCTCCTGCACGTACTTGTCGCCGATCCCCACCTGCTTGAGCCAGGTCAGCGTGGCCACCGCGATCAGCGCGATGCCCCAGACGCCGTACTCGCTCCGCGTCAGGAACGCGGCGATCACGAACCCCTTGAGGAGTCCGAGCGAGTGCAGCCCGATCAGGAAGACCGCGTTGACGACCGTGCCGCGCGCGGCGCGAACGCGCAGCGACGGCTCGGCGGGCGCCGGCTCCGGCGCGCGCACTACCCGATCGGGGGCCGGTGCGCGGGCCAGCCGATCTCGGCCTCGAGCTGCGCGGCGAGCGACAGCAGCGTCTCCTCCCCCTCCGGCCGCGCGACGATCTGCGCGGCCAGCGGCAGGCCCTCGCTCGAGAAGCCGATCGGGACGCTCATCGCCGGGTTGCCGAGGTGGTTCCACACAGCATTGAACGGTACGAAGCGCGCGACGCCGGTCAGCGTCCGGACGGCCCCCGCATCGGTCCATCGACCGACCCTGGGCGGCAACGTGGCGGTTGCGGGTCCAAGCACGACGTCGACGTC
>JALZEZ010000469.1 GCA_030861775.1 Actinomycetota bacterium | reverse complement strand
CTAGGCCGCGGCGGGAGCGCCCTCCCGGTCCCCGGCCGCGAGGAAGTCCGCCAGCACCGGCGCGAGCACGGGCATCTTCACGTTGTGCGAGACACCCTTGAGCTCGCGCAGCTCCGCGTCCGGCAGTACGGCGGCCAGCGCGCGCGAGCCGTCCTGGAGGTTCGCCGGGCTCTTCGACCCGTAGGCGACGAGCGCGGGGACCGTGACCGCCGACCACTCCTCGGGGTCGAGCGGCGCACCGTACATCGTGTGCTTGCCGAGCGCGGCCCAGTCGTAGGGCAGCGTGTGGGCGGCGGCCTTCATGTCCCGCCACATCGGCATCAGCCGCATGAGCGCCACGAACGGGGCCGGGATGCCGATCGCGTTGCGCATGAAGTGCCGGACGGCCCCGCCGCGGTCGCCGGCGGCGACGAGCTCGTCCAGGCGCTCGGCGTAGTCGGGGGTGGGCCGCTTCTGCCCGGGCGTGACCATGAACGGGACCTCGTAGACCGAGACGCGCTCCACGCCGACGCCGGCGGCGGCCGCACGCAGCGCCAGCGCCCCGCCCGACGACCAGCCCCACAGCGAGGCCGAGCCGCCCTCGGCCTCGATCAGCGCGGCGATGTCCTCGATCTCGCACTCGACCGCGAACGGGCCCGCCTCGATCGAGTCGCCGCGCCCGCGGCGGTCGTAGTTGATCACCGTGAAGCGGTCGGCGAAGAGCTGCGCCAGCTCCTCCATCTTGCCGAAGCTCCGGGTGCCGAGCGCCCCCGCCACGAGGATCACCACCGGTCCCGAGCCATGGCGGTCGTAGGCGATCGTGCTGCCGTCCCTCGAAGTCACCGTGCGCATTGGGTCTCCTTCGTCCGTTGCCCTCCTGACGACTGAGACCGGCGCGCCGGCGAGAACTAATCGGTGCGGCCGCTAGCGCTCGCTCGGGACGGGCTTGCCGCTCGCCCGCAAAGCCAGCCAGAGCCCGCTGAACTCGCGCACGTCGTGGCAGAGGACCTCGCCCGGGTCCTCGTGCAGGTAGAAGTAGAGGGGGTGCCCGCGGTAGGTGACCTGGCGGCGGCCGTCCCTGCGCTTGGTCGTGCCGAGCAGGTCGGGATCGACGCCCCGCCCGGCGCGCGGCCGGGCCTTCGTGTAGACGGGCGGCCAGACCCGCGCGCACTCGCCGTAGCACTCGGCTCGCCGCGTCTCCTCGCGGTTGAACATGTAGATCGCCTGCCCGCGCGTGTCGAACAGGATCCGCCCGAACTGGCTGTCGCCGAGGACGATCTTCTTGCCCTTCGGCGTGGCCGCCATCGCCGGGCCGGGCAGGGCCAAGACGGCGACGGCGACGGCGGCCAGAGCCGCGAGGACGCGCATCGCCCTCACGGACGCCGCCTGCCGTCCGGGCCCACGACCCACCAGAGGCCGCCGTTCAGGTTCACGTTGTGGCAGCGCACCTCGCCCGGCCCCTCGTGGTCGTAGAAGTAGAGCGGCTTGCCGGCGTAGGTCACCTGGAGCTTGCCGTCGCGGCGCTTCACGGTGCCAAGCAGCGACTCCCGGACGCCCTCGCCGGCCCGCGGCTCGCCCTTGGTCAGGACGGGCGGCCAGGCCTCGGCGCAGTCGCCGTAGCAGACGGTCTCCCCCTTCGGGTCCCCCTCGAAGACGTAGATCGCCTGCTTGCGGGAGTCGAACAGCATCGACCCGAACTCGGAGTCGCCCACGGTGATGGTCGTGCCCCTGGGCTTGGGCTTGGCCTTGGGCTTCGGCGCTTCGGGCTTCTCCTTCTGGGCGGCGGCGTCGTCCTGCGCGGGGACCGCGGAGCGGTCCGGCTCGTCGTCGTCGCCGCAGCCGGCGAGGACGAGGACGCCGGCGGTCAGGAGCATCGCGAGGGTCCTCATCGTGCACGATGCTCGCACGCGGGTCTTACGTGGGGATTACGAACTGCTCTCGCGCGCAAGCTCCAATGGCGCCGCGAGCACGGCGAATGCGTACTCTGCGGCCAGCTTGGGGAGGGAGGTTCGCGTGGGGATCGGAAGCGTCGTTGCCGTGGCGGCCGCGGGTGTGCTCGCGGCGTTGCCCGCCGCCGCGCACGCCGGGCCGCGGTTCGACTACAAGCAGGTCTTCACGACGGACCGCCCGGGCGCGTCCACCGGCATCGACACCCAGATCCTCTACAAGCACCCCGCCGACCCGAACGCGAAGCCGATTCCCGTTCGCCAGGAGGTCTTCACGTTCCCGGTCGGGACGCGCTTCGACCCCTCGGTGGTGCCGGCCTGCACCGTGTCCGACGAGGAGCTTCGGCTCGTGGGAGTGTCGGCGTGTCCCGAGGAGACCTGGATCGGCGGGGGGCACGACAACGTCTCGATGACCGGCTTCCCGGGCGCCGGCGAGACCCCGATCAGCGCGAACGCCTTCGCGTACGGGGACGGGAGGTTCCGCGTCCTCGGACAGGCGGAGGGGTTCCCGCTGCGGTACATCGCGCACGGGCGGCGCGAGGGGCGGACCAACACGGTCGAGATCCCGCGGACGCCGGGCGGGCCGCCCGACGGGGAGAGCGCGCTGCGCCGCATCCACAACGTGTTTCCCCCACGCTCGCTGGGCCGCCGGGCCTACCTGCGCACACCGCGCACGTGCCCGTCGACCGGCGTGTGGACGTTCAAGGCCCGGCTGACGTTCGCCGACGGCGGGGTCGAGCGCAACGTGCACCGCATGAAGTGCCGGCGCAAGCGCCGCTGAGCGGCTCCGGGCGCTGAGCGGCTCCGGCGCTGAGCGGCTGAGCGGCTCCCCGGCGCTGAGCGCTCGGGCCTGACGCGCACCGGCGCGCGGCCCGGGAAACCCCTTCCGAAGGCTTTGCCATCTCTTTGCCGTGGCTTCGCCCCGTGCTGGATGTCGGTGACGACACTCGGGCCATGGCTATTCAACGCACCCACATCGCCGCCGGGGCCACGCTCGCCGCCCTCGGCGGACTGGCCGCCGCGGCACTCGCCGCCGGCGGCGGCGAGCACTCCCCCGCGG
>JALZEZ010000468.1 GCA_030861775.1 Actinomycetota bacterium | reverse complement strand
CCACCCGCAGCACGCCGCTGCCGTCGCCGCGGCGGTCGTCGTCGCCCGCCCACTGCGCCACCAGACGCGAGGTGCGGCTGACCGGCGCGAACACGGTGAACGTGCCGTTCGTCGCGGCCGTGACGGTCACGAAGATCCAGCGCGGGTCGCCCCGCGAGCGCAGCGAGACCACGATCTGCTCGCCGCCCTCGGCGGGGGAGAGCCGCCCGTCGATCCGCACCGTCCCCGGACGCGCGATCCGCGGCGTGCGCGTGCTCAGCGTGACCTGCGACGCGTCCCCGCTGCTGCCCCCCGAGTCCGTCCCGAACAGGTGGTTGGCCTCGGTCAGCGAGAACGCGCTGTCGTCGCTCTCGGTGGCGATGCCGCGCACCCGCAGCGGCTCGGAGTCCACGAGCTGCGGCTCCCAGGTGACGCCGCCGTCGTCGGTCTGGAGCACGTAGCCGGAGGCGTCGTCGCCGAACTCCTCGATCGCCAGATACCCGTGGCGCGAATCGCTGAAGTCCATGTCGTACCCGCCCTCGGTGCCGGTGGCGAGGATCTCGGTCCAGCTCCGGCCCCCGTTGGCCGTCCTGAACAGCCGCCCGCTCGAGTAGAGCACGAAGCCGCGCCTCGACGAGACGAAGTCGACCTTCTCGATGTCCGCCCGCCGCAGCGGCCGCGGCACGCGCCGCCAGCCCGTCCCGCCGTTCGGCGAGACCGCGATCGCGCGCGATCCCCAGGCGAACAGGAACCGCCCGACGCTGCCCACGTCGCCGAAGCCGGCCCGCGTCGTGCCCCGGCTGCGCACGGCGATGAACGAGTTGCCGCCGTTCGTCGAGCGCCGCAGCCCGACCGGCCCCACGAGGATCACGCGCGACTCGTCGACCGCCAGCACGGCGTCCGGCGGGTCGGTCGCGCCCGTGTTGAGGATCTCGTAGCTCTGCCCGCCGTTGCGCGTGCGCAGGAGCTGCCCCACCGAGTCGAGCGCGAAGCCCGTCGTGGTGTTGGGGAACGAGACGTCGACCAGGTCGTCCGACGTGGCCGCGTCCATCTCGGTCCAGGTCTGTCCGCCGTCGGTGGTCCGCGCCAGCGAGCCGGCCCGGCCGAACGCGTACGCCGTGGACGAGGTGGCCGCGCGCAGGCTGGTGAACGCCCCACCCAGCTCGTCGCCCACGCGCGAGAACGTCTCCGCCGCGTCGTTCGAGATGACGGTCGTGCCCTCCTGGCCCACCGCCACGGCGCGCGAGCCCGACGAGAACGCCGCCGCGAACAGCCGCTTGGTGGCGGGGGAGACCGAGGTGAAGCTGTCGGCGCCGTTGGTGGTCCGCAGGAGCTCGTTGCCGCGCCCGGTGGTCACCACGCAGGTCGAGCTGTCGGCGCAGCGGATCGCGCGCAGGTTGTCGTCGGTGGCGCCGGTGGTGCGGTCGCCCCAGGTCTGGCCGCCGTCGTCCGACTTGATGACCAGCCCGGCGTCGCCGACCGCGTAGCCGTCGCTGCCGTTCGTGAACCACAGCCCGCGCACGGCGGCGTGCGGGTTCGTGACCGGCGTCCAGGTGCTGCCGCCGTCGCGCGTGCGGTAGAGGATGTTCGCCCCGATCGCCGCGAGCCCGGTGTTCTCGTCCACGAAGAAGAGGTCGGACGGGCGGGCCTGCGAGCTGGGGTTGGTGGCGCGGGTCTGCGGCACCGCGGTGCGCCGCGCCCAGGTCTCGCCGCCGTCGGACGTGCGCAGCACGTTGCCGTTGTCGAGCATCAGGTAGCCGACGTTCGAGGAGGCGAAGAAGACCGCCGCGATGGACGAGGTGCAGCGCAGGTCGCTCGCCGTCCAGGGGAGCCGCCGGAACGACTGGCCGGCGTCGTCGGAGCGGCGCAGCGCGCAGCCGCCCGCGGCGACGAACGAGTCGCCGGTGATCGTGCGCACGTGGCGCAGGTCGACCGTGAGCCCGGTCGAGAGCCCGATCCAGGTCGAGCCGCCGTCGTCGGTCCGCAGGATCGTCCCGAAGTCGCCGACCGCGTAGCCGCGGCCGCCGCCCGCGAAGGCCAGGTCGTGCAGCGAGCGACCCTGCGGGAGCGGGTTGCCCCAGTACCAGCCGGCGTGACCCTCGGCCACACCGGCGGTTGCCGTTCCCGGCAGCGCGAGTACGATCGCTGCCAGGACCGCAACTACGACCACCCCGAGCTTGTTCACGGCTTGTGCTCCCTCATCGTCGGATTGACGATCCCCCGTCGGAATCGAGCGCTGTAACCCGCCTGACATCGCGTAGGTGCGGTGTCGTTGGCGCGATTCTCGCATCCCTCCTGGCCGCGGCGCCGGCCGGCGCGGCCACGACGATCGGCAGCAGCCTGGCCGCCCGCGCGAACCTCTCGATCGCCTGCGGCACGCCCGGCGAGCCGAGCTCGGTCTGCACCACCGCTCAGGTCGCGATGCCCGACCGCCCGGTCACCTCGCCGATCGACGGCGTGATCGTTCGCTGGCGCCTGCGCTCGGCCTCCACCGGGTCGGTCAGCCTGCGCGTGCTCCGCCCGGCGGGCAGCGGCCGCTTCACCGGAGCGGGCACCAGCCAGCCGCTCTTCCTCACCTCGCCCGGCTCCCCCGGCGCGGACCGCACCTACCTCGGCACCACCCGGCTCCCGGTCGTCCAGGGCGACTACATCGGCCTCGACCGCGAGCGGCGGGTCGGCGCCGTCTACGCCCAGCGCTCAGGCAGCGCGTTCGACGTGATCCAGTTCGACGTTCCCCTGCCCGACGGCGAGTCCGAGGGACCCGACGACTCCCACGAGGGCGCGGAGCTGCTGCTCAACGCGGACGTCGAGGTGGACAAGGACGGCGACGGCTTCGGCGACGAGACCCAGGACAACTGCCCGTCGATCGCCAACGACCAGACGTCGAACCCGTGCCCGTCCGACCCGGTCGGCCCCGGTGAGGACCCCGGCGCCGAGGACCCCGGCGCGACCGGCGAGGGGCGGCAGTTCCGCCGCCACCGCTCGAAGAAGCGCGCCCGTCCCAAGCG
>JALZEZ010000467.1 GCA_030861775.1 Actinomycetota bacterium | reverse complement strand
GAGTTGCGGCGTCGGGTCGGTGAACTGCGTCAGGACCTTCCTCGCACCACCGACGGCCTGGCGGACGTAGTAGTTCGGCGGCTCGGTCGTCGTCTCGTGCCGGGTCAGGAAGGTCGAGCCGTCGTCGGCCAGCAGCGCCACCGCCGCCTCCGGCTCGGCACCCACCAGGTCGGCGGCCAGATCGAGCCGCTGGGACAGGCTGGCCAGCGTCGGGCCGATGCCGTCGTGCAGGTCGCGCCGCAGCCGCCGCCGCTCCTCCTCGCGCGCGCTCACCAGCGCCTCGCGCGAGCGGGCCAGCTCCGCCGCCATGGCGTTGAAGCTGTCGCCGAGCGTCCCCAGCTCGTCGTCCGAGATCGGGGGGACGCGCGCCCCGAGATCGCCCTCGCGCACGCGCTCGGTCGCCTGGAGCAGGTCGTGCACGGGAGCCGACAGCAGGCCGGTGAACAGCGCGCCGAAGGCGAGGGTGTCGGTGAGGACCACTGCGATCGTGGCCGCGATGTAGAGGCCGAGCGTCTCGAGCGACGCGTCGGTGAGCCCCAGCAGCCAGGCCAGCATGACCCCCGTCCCGCCACCCGCGAGCAGTAGGGCCGCGAACACCCTGACCGCGAACCGCCTGCGCGGCTGCTCGAGCCGCAGCCCGGCGGGCACGTGCGTGGCGAAGTCCCTGAGCAGCGGGCGCAGGTAGAGCTCGAGCCCGAAGTACAGGATCAGCGTGAGGTAGATCCCCATCGTCACCACCGCCCCGAACGCGAGCGCCGTGTCGGCGACCGAGAACCCGACCACGAGGAGCAGGTAGGCGCCGCCGCCGAGGCCCAGGAAGGCGATCCCGTCGAGGAACGCGCGCAGCGGCATCCGCTCGGGCAGCACCACGGTCGCGTGCCACAGCTCCCCCGCCCGCGCGGGATCGCGGCCCCGCTCGATCCAGCGCTCGATCCTGCGGGCGAACGGGCGCCAGCGGCGCGCCGCCAGGGCCGCCGCCAGCACGAAGCTCACCAGGTCCACGGCGAACAGGCCCAGCAGCTCGACGGGCGAGCCGTCGAAATACGGGGCGTTCATCGCGTTCACCGCGAGCGCGAACGGCACCGTCACCGCGAACACCGCCGGGTAGAAGAGCCGCGCGTAGCGCGCGCCGAAGCGCTCGTAGAGCCGCCCCGGCGTCACTCCGCCTCGCCCCCCATGCCCGCCTCGCGCGCGCGCACGATCGCCTGCGCCCGGTCGACGACCTGGAGCTTGTTGAGGATGTTCGACACGTGGTTGCGCACGGTCTTGGGCGTGACCGACAGGCGGCGCGCGATCTCCGCGTTGCCGCGCCCGCGCGCGATCTGCTCAAGCACCTCGCGCTCGCGCTCGGTCAGGTCCGGGAACGGCTCCGGCCGCCGCCGCGCCGCCGAGAACAGCCCGACGATGCGGTCCGCCACGCCCGGCCCGAAGATCGCCTCGCCGGCGGCGACCGATCTGAGCGCGCGCAGGATCTCGGCCTGGTCCGCGCCCTTGAGCACGTAGCCGCGCGCGCCCGCGCGCATCGCGGCGAACACGGAGTCCTCGTCCTCGTGCATCGTCAGCACGAGCACGCCGACGTCCGGGCGGGCGCGCACCAGCTCGCGCGTGGCCTCGATGCCGTTCAGCTCCGGCATCTGGATGTCCATGACCACCACGTCGGCGTCGAGGGAGAGCGCCAGCTCCACCGCCTCGCGCCCGTCGGACGCCTGGCCCACGACGGCCACGTCCTCTACCGGCGCGAGCAGCGTCTCGAGACCCCCGCGGAAGACCGGGTGGTCATCGGCGATCAGCACCCGGACTGGCGGCGCCGCCTGCACGACTCGGGATTGTGCCTCCGGGGAGGAGACATCGCGCCGACGACGCCGCCTAGCGGGAACCGCCCCGCTCAACCGGGTCCTGCTCCGTGAACGGGACGTCGAGCGAGATCCACCCCGTGCCGATCCCCCGATAGGCGTCCCGCAGCCCGACGAGGCTCCAGATCGCGAACGCGCAGCCCAGCACGAACGCCACGAGCAGCACCACGTCGAACGGGATCACGTACCCGTCGAGCTTCCCTATGGCCGGCAGCGGGTCGGTCACGGTCTCCGCAGGGTCCACGGGGCCCCGTCCCGCTGTCATGAGGCAGGCGTCCCGGCCGGCCGGGAAAAGGGGACGGGACGTGTGTAACGTCGCGGTGGTTGAGCGACTACGACGCGATCATCCTCGGGCAGGGCCCGGCCGGCGAGCACTGCGCGGGGCGGCTGGCGGACGGCGGGGCGCGGGTCGCGGTGGTCGAGCGCGAGCTGGTCGGCGGCGAGTGCTCGTACTGGGCCTGCATCCCGTCGAAGACCCTCCTGCGCTCGGGCGAGGCGCTCCAGGCCGCGCGCGACGCGCCCGGCGCCTGTAGCGGCGACCTCGACGTGGAGGCGGCGCTCGGCTGGCGCGACTTCCAGGTATCGAGCTACGACGACTCGGGCCAGGCGGAGTGGCTCGACTCGATCGGCGTGGAGCTGATCCGCGGCGAGGGCCGCATCGCCGGCCCCGGCCGGGTGGCCGTCGGCGACGAGGAGCACACGGCCGGCAACATCGTGATCGCCACGGGGTCCGTCCCCGTGATCCCGCCCATCCCCGGGCTGCGCGAGCTCGACGGCCTGTGGACGAACCGCGAGGCCACCGGGCTGAAGGAGGTGCCGCGCCGGCTGGTCGTGCTGGGCGGCGGGCCGGTGGGCGTCGAGATGGCCCAGGCCGTGCGGCGGATGGGCGCCGAGGTGGCGCTGGCCGAGGGCGGCGACCACGTGCTCTCACGCGAGCCCAAGCCGCTCGGCGAAGCGCTCGGCGAGCACCTCGCCGCCGAGGGGATCGAGCTGAGGTTCGGGGCCAAGGCAACCGCCGCCCGGCGCGACGGCGAGGACTACGTGCTCGAGTTCGGCGACGGCTCCGAGCTGCGCGGCGACAGGCTGCTCGTGGCCACCGGGCGCAGGCCGAGGGACGATGGCATCGGCCTCGAGAC
>JALZEZ010000198.1 GCA_030861775.1 Actinomycetota bacterium | reverse complement strand
CTCTGGAGGAGGCGATAGAGCGCGGCACCGTGCCCGGCGAGCCCGCGGCGGGGCGCGTGGCCGCGCTGCGCGCCGGCCTCCGCTAGCGGCGCTCCTACACTCGCCCGCGATGATCCATCGCGCCCGCAGCCTGGCCCGCAAGGCCGACCGCCAGCTCCAGGTCGGCCTCCAGAAGGCGTTCGAGCGCCGCCTCGGGGTCGAGACCACCGGCAAGGAGGGGCTCGACGAGCGCGGGCTGGCGGGCGAGGACCGGATCTACCACGCGGCGTCGCCCACGGTCACGCTGCGGCGGGCCCTGGAGCGGGCGGGCGCGGGACCGGCGGACGTGTTCGCGGACATCGGCTCCGGCAAGGGGCACGCGCTGCTCGTGGCCGGGCAGCTCCCGTACCGCAAGATCATCGGGGTCGAGCTGGCCGAGGACTGGAACCGGATCGCCGCGGAGAACGTCGAGCGGGCGAGGTCGCGGCTCGCCTGCCAGGACTTCGAGTTCGTCACGGCCGACGCGCTCGAGTGGGAGATCCCGGACGACCTCACGCTGGTCTACATGTACTGCCCGTTCCTCGCGGGGACGTTCGAGGCGTTCCTCGACCGGCTGGTGGCCGCGCACGACGCCCATCCGCGGCCGATGCAGCTCGTCTACGGCTATCCGTTCGAGCACAACCGGGTCGCGCGGCACGAGCGCTTCGCCGTCGTCGACGTGAACTCCGCGAACTGGCCGCGGCGGCCGGGCTGGTGGGAGAGCGACCACATGATCATCACCTACAAGCTGCTGGCGCCCGGCGAGTCCGCGCCGCCGCAGAACACGAACGGGTACCGACAGCGCGAAGCGCTCTCCCACTGGTCGCAGCCCAACGACGTGCGCTTCGAGCTCCACCCGCCGGACGGCCCGGCAATCTACTCGCAGCCCGCGTAGCCCCTGTACCCTCCGGCGGGATGAGAGGGGGACTCCTGCGCGTGGCGCTGCTGGCGCTGCTCGCGTCGATGACGGTCGCGCCGGCGGCCGCGGCCAAGGTGGGCAAGGTCAGCGTGAAGCGGACCGCCTACGGCATCCCGCACATCACGGCCTCGACCTACGAGGGCATCGGGTACGGCTACGGGTACTCGATCGCCGAGGACAACGTCTGCGAGCTGGCCGACATGTACCTGACCGTGCGGGCCGAGCGCTCGCGCTACCTCGGCGCCGACGCGGGCTATGCCTCGCGCGGCAACGGCGGGAACTTCAACAACCTCGCCTCGGACATCTTCTTCCAGCGCGCGATCGACACGAAGGTCGTCGAGGGAATGCTCGACGACGCGCCGCCGGTCGGCCCGGCGCCGGAGGTCAAGGACGCCGTGCGCGGCTACGTGAAGGGCTACAACCGCTACATCAAGGACGTCGGGGCCGACCGCATCACCGACCCGCGCTGCAGGGGCAAGGAGTGGGTCAAGCCGATCCAGGAGATCGACGCCTACCGGCGCTTCTGGCAGCTCGGGATCCTGGCCAGCCAGGGCGTGGCGGTGGACGGCATCGCCTCGGCGCAGCCGCCGGTGGCACCGCTCGGCGGTGGCGGGGCGGCCGTGGGCCCGGGCATGCTGTCCGAGCTGGGCACGCGGCTGGACGAGGAGCTCGGCATCGGCTCGAACGCGGTCGGGCTCGGGTCGCAGGGCACGAAGTCCGGCGGTGGCCTGCTGCTCGGCACGCCGCACTTCCCGTGGGACGGCCCCGAGCGCTTCTACCAGGCGCACGCCACCATCCCCGGCAAGCTCAATGTGACCGGCGGCAGCCTCTTCGGCGTGCCGGCCGTCCTGATCGGCCACACGAACGGGCTCGCCTGGAGCCACACGGTCTCCACCGCGCGCCGCTTCCTCATCTACGAGCTGAAGCTCGTCCCCGGCCAGCCCACCAGCTACTTCCACGACGGCCAGGTCAAGCAGATGAAGGCCGACAGGGTGACGGTGATGGTGCGCGGCGAGGACGGCACGCTCACGCCGCAGTCGCGCACGCTGTACTCGTCGCACCACGGCTCGATGATCACCTCGATCCTCGGCCTGCCGGTGTTCCCGTGGACCGGCGAGCGCGCGTACGCGATGCAGGACGCGAACGCCGGGAACTTCCGCTACCTCAACCACTTCTTCGACACGAACCGCGCCCAGAGCGTGCGCCAGCTCCACGCGATCGAGCGCAAGTACCAGGGCATCCCGTGGGTGAACACGATCGCCGCGGACAAGAAGGGCGAGGCCTACTACGCGGACATCGGCACGATGCCGAACCTCCCGAACGACAAGCTGGCGGCGTGCGAGGCCACGCCGGTCGGCACGGGGCTGCGCACGGCGGCGGGCGTGTTCGCTCTGGACGGCTCGCGCTCGGCCTGCGATCCGGGCACCGACCCGGACGCCGTGGTGCCGGGCATCCTCGGCCGCGACAAGCAGCCGTTCCTGTTCCGCCGCGACCACGTGTCGAACATGAACGACAGCCACTGGCTCACCAACCCGGCGCAGCCGCTCGAGGGCTTCCCGAGCGTGATCGGGCCGGAGCGCACGACGCGCGCGCTGCGCACGCGGCTCGGGCTGCGGATCATCCTCGACCGCTTCGCCGGCACCGACGGGCGGCCGGGCAAGCTCTTCGGCCTGCACGACCTGACCTGGGCGGCCTGGAACAACCGCCAGTACGCCGGTGAGCTGTGGCGCGACGAGGCCGTGGCGATGTGCAAGGCCAACCCGAGCATGCCGACCTCCCCGCCGGGCGGGCCGGTGGACGTGAGCGAGGCGTGCGGCGTGCTCGAGCGCTGGAACCTGCGCGACGACCTCGACTCGCGCGGCGCCGTGCTCGCGCGGCGGTTCATCAGCCGCGCGCGCGGCGCGCAGGGCGGGCCGTACCGGCAGGGCTTCGACGTGAACGACCCGGTCAACACGCCGCGCGGGCTGAACACCGACAACCCCCAGGTGCGGCAGGCGTTCGGCGATGCGGTGAACGACCTGCGCAACTCGAACATCCCGCTCGACGCTCGCCTGCGCGACTACCAGTTCGAGATGCGCGGCGAGAAGCGGATCCCGATCCACGGCGGACCCGGCACCGACGGCGTGTTCCAGGCGATCAACGTCTCCTGGGCGGCCGGCCGCGGATATCCGAACGTGCCGCACGGGACGAGCTTCGTGCAGGTGGTCCACTTCCC
Source organism: Actinomycetota bacterium (assembly GCA_030861775.1). Classification (GTDB taxonomy): domain Bacteria; phylum Actinomycetota; class Thermoleophilia; order Solirubrobacterales; family Thermoleophilaceae; genus AC-37. The sequence goes on along the minus strand of JALZEZ010000198.1, from coordinate 3,555 downwards.
GCCGAAGACGCGCTGCCCGGAGCACCGCACGATGCTCACCTACTCGCAGTCCACGAACGAGAACTCGCCGCACTTCGGCGACCAGACCCGGCTGTTCTCGAAGAAGCGCTGGGTCAACTCGCCGTTCTGCGCCGCGCAGGTGCGCAAGGCGCGCGGCAGCGTCAAGCGGCTGCGCTAGCCGAACCCCGGCGCCTCCAGCGGACAGCCTCGGGCACACCACTACCCGAGGAGGTCCTCATGATCATCTCCGTCTGCAACGACGACCAGGACGTCGACCGGATCGGCAGGCACTCGGCGCGGCACGACTCGGCGACGTTCGGGGCGTTCTACCCGGTGGGTAGGACCCCGCCGCAGCTCGGTGCCGCGGAGAACCTGTTCATCATCGGGCACGGTGCGCACCGCAACGCCGGCGATGGTGCAAACCCCGTGATCGGCAACCGCGGCAGGGGCATCACCCTCAACGGAGTCGAGCTCGTCGAGCACCTGCTCGGTCTGCCCAACGGCCTCACCGGAGGCGTGAACGTCTTCCCGAACGGCTACACCGGCAACCTCTACGTCTACGCGTGCGAGACCGCCGACTTCGCGGACGGCGCGCTCAGCCTCGCCGAGGTCGTGACCAACACCCTCCAGTCGGCGCTGAACAACGACTCGGTCGCGTTCGGGCAGTCGGGCAGCGTCGATTGCTCATGGCTCCCGGGCCCGAATGACCACAGCTGGCGCAGCGGCTTCCTCTAGGAGAGGTCGAGCGGGCGGTCGGGCTCGACCACCGCGTCGGGCCCGAGCCGCGCCCGCAGCCGCTCGGCGAGCGGTGCGTCGCCGGAGACGACCAGCAGCCGCGGGCTGCGGCGGTCGCCCTTCACCTCGACGAGCTCCGCCGCCGGGTGGGCCTCGATCTCGTCGGCGAGAGCGGCGAGGCTCTCGGGCGGCACCCCGCCGATCATCCAGCGCTCGACGCGTCCGCCCTGCTCGGCGCTCACCCGGTGAAGTCTGCCATCGCCGCCTTGAGGTCGTCCAGCGTCTGGACGGCGGGCGGCGCTGTGCCGCCGCGCTCTGGCGGCGGAGGCGGCGGCTCCTCGCCCAGCCCGGCCTCCGCGAGGAGGACGCCGAGCTGGTCGAGCGCCTGCCCGCCGGCCTGAGCGGGCGCGGCCTCGGTGACCTGCGACGCCGGAGCCGGCGCCCCGTTGGACGCGAGGCCCACGCTTCGCAGGAGCTCTTGGAGCTGGCCGAGCGCGGACGCGGGGAGACCCGTCGCCTCCTGCGCGGGCGAGGCCTCCGCGCTCGCGGCGGCCCCCTCCGCCTCGAACGCCCGCACAGCGTCCGGAAGCCCGGCGCCCGAGCGCTCGGGATCGCCGAAGTCGAGCGGTCGCGCGCTCTGCTTCAGGATCTCGAAGAGCCGCTCGACGCGCTCGGGGCCGCGGTTCCTGTACTGGCCCCTGAAGTCGGGGTGGTGGGCGAGGACGAGCGCGGCGAGGCCGGTCACGTGGGGAGCGGCCATCGAGGTGCCGTCCATCGCCGTGTAGCTGGTGGCCGGCACCGACGAGACGACCGCCACGCCGGGCGCGCACACGCCGACCTCGGGACCGCGGCACGAGAACTTCGCCGCGAAGTAGCCCTCCTCGGTGACCTTCGTGTCGGGATCGACCTGCCGGGCGTGGTAGCTGCTCGGCGGGTACTCGCCCTGCTTGCCGATCGCCGAGACGGCGAGGACGTGCGGGGAGGCCGCCGGGTGCTGGACCGGGCCGCCGCTGTTGCCCGCCGCCACGACACAGGCGAGGCCCATGCTCTTGGCCAGCTCGAACCGCGCCTCGACGAGCTGCGAGGGCTGGTCGCTGCCGAGCGAGAGGTTGGCCACGTCGATCCCCGCGTTGATGCAGTAGTCGATCGCGTCCAGCAGGTCGCTGAAGCGCCCGCCGGGGAAGATCTTGTAGACGTGCACCTCGGCCTCGGGCGCGATGCCGAGGACGCCGCGGCCGTTCTGCCGCCCGGCGATGACGCCCGCGCAGTGCGAGCCGTGGCCGATCGTGTCGTCACGCCATCCGACCTCGTTCTTCGCGCTCACGTCGAAGCCGCGGGCGATGTGATCGAGGTCGGGATGGCCGATCGCCGCGCCGGAGTCGATCACCGCCACCTTCACGCCCGCGCCGCGGTAGGTAGGCGGAAGCTCCGGTATCCGCATGGCCCTCTCCCCCCAGCCCGGCGTCTCGGCGTCCGGGAAGCCGGGCAGCGTCGCGGCCAGCGGCTCGAGCGTGACGACGTTGTTGGTGTCGACGAGCAGCGCGGGCAGCTCGACGTAAGTGCTCCAGTAGTCGCCGACCGGCTTCACGTACAGGCTCTGGATCCGGTTCCCGGGCTCGCCGCGGAGCGTCATCGTGACCTTCCCGTCCGGCCCGGTCACACCCTGGTAGGGCCACAGGTGGCCGCCGAGGAAAACGGTCGCGCCGGCGACCGGCTCGCCGCCGGGGCCGACGATCGTGAGGCTGATGTCGACGCTGTCGGCGGCGACCAGCGTCCCGGGGTCGAGCGCCGGCCGGCGCGCCAGCCCTGCGGCGTAGTCGAGCGGCATGTCGGGCTCGACCACGAGCTGCGGCATCTGGCTCAGCATCTCGATGTGGTCGGTGCCCATCCGCGCCACGACCACGGGCTGCGCGCCAACGCTGTCGCCCGAGAGGGCGGAGACCCCCTCGGGCTTCAGCGTGCGCTTGTAGTCGTACGCGGGGTGCTCGACGATGTGCTTCTCGAGCTCGCCGAACTCGAGCGGCGCGACCTCCTGCGGCAGCAGCTGTGCCGGCTTCGGCGCGATCAGATACCGCAGCTTGCGCCGCCGGACCTTGTGGGCGCGCGGCCGCCTCGCGCGCGCCGCCGCCTGCCCCTTCGGGCGTGTGGACATCTCGCTCCCTTCGGTCAGTCCGCCGCCAGCTCGAGCGCCGGGAGGTCGGGGTTGTGCGAGCGCAGCACCGTGACGTAGCGGTACGCACCGAACGTCTGCTGGAGCGCGCCCGCGTAGTCCCCGGCCTGGAAGCGCTGGACGGCCGCGGCCACGAGCGGCGCGCAGCCCTCGAGCTCGCTGGCCCCGTTCTCGCCCCCGGCGTTCGCGGACAGGTAGTCGTAGACCTTCTTGATCACCTGGCCCGCCAGCGGCCGCAGGTAGTCGTTGTAGAGCTGCGCCTCGATCTGCGCCGGCATCGGCGCGAGCGTCAGCTTGATCGGCGAGATCGTCTCCGGCATGGCTCGCCCTAGCGGTAGCCGTAGCCGTAGCCGTAGCCGACCGGGCCGCCGGCCTGGAACGGCAGCACGGTGCCGCCGAGGCCGCCGAGTGTGCTGCCGATCGCGCGGCCGGCGTCGGCGTTCCCCAGGGCTCCCCCGATCAGGTTCCCGAGCGCCCCGCCGAGTGGGCCGCCGAGCATGCCGCCGAGGACGCCCTGCGGCTGGAGCGGCCCCGCGTGCTGCGGCCCGGCCGAGAAGGGCCCCAGATTGCCGAAGGGCTGCGGCGGCAGCCCGGCCCACACATCGCCGAGGCGGGGACCGGCCTGGCCGAACCCCGGCGCGAGCTGGAGC
>JALZEZ010000197.1 GCA_030861775.1 Actinomycetota bacterium | reverse complement strand
CAGCCGCCCAGCGCCGCCGGGCGCGGCGTCGAGCGCGTAGGCGAGACTCGCTGGGCGACCTCGACGACCCGGGCCGCGACCGCCGCGCCGAGCAGCGCGCCCGAGAGCTCCTGCGCTCCTGCGTCAACGAGGAGGAGTGGGCGATGTACCGCGACCTGGGCTTCATCCGCGTCCACGGCACCCTCCGCAGCGAGGGCCCCGGCCGCGCGCTCCAGCGCCGCCGCCGCCGGCTCGACTACGCCGAGCGCCCCGACCAGCCGCCCGCGCAGCCGCAGGCGCCGGGCTACGCCTACCTGATCTACCCCCACAAGCCGATCGTGGCCTACGTGCCGGAGACCGGCCGCCTGCTGAGCGAGTACTGCGTGGAGTTCCCGGACCTGACCGCGGCCGTCGGCGCCACCCGCCTGCCGGACTCGGACGACGTGCTGGCCAAGTGGATGGCCCTGACCGGCGACGAGCGGCGCCTGATCGACCGGGCCAACATGCACCTGCCCGGCCGCCAGATCGACCCGAGCCGCGTGCGCCGCGACCTGTGGCGCCTGGCCGAGTGGGAGCGCCTCCGCGGGCAGGACTCCGTCAAGGCCCCCCGCGCGTGAGCGGGCGGGAAGCGGCGACGGGCATGAGCGGCGGGAAGCGGCGACGGGCATGAGCGGCGGGAAGCGACGCGACGCGTGAGCGACGCCGCGCGCCTCCGCAGCCGAACGATCCTCGAGGGCCCCGACCGGGCCCCCGCCCGCGCCTACTACAAGGGCATTGGCTTCAGCGACGAGGACCTGAACCGGCCGATCGTCGGCATCGCCAACACCTGGACCGAGACGATGCCCTGCAACTTCCACCTCCGCCGCCTGGCGGAGAAGGTGAAGGAGGGCGTCCGCGCCGCCGGCGGCACCCCGATGGAGTTCAACACGATCGCGATCTCCGACGGCATCACGATGGGCACCGAGGGCATGAAGACCTCGCTCGTGAGCCGGGAATTGGTCGCCGACTCGATCGAGCTCGTGGCCCGCGGATACCTCTTCGACGCCGTCGTCGCCCTCTCCGGCTGCGACAAGACGATCCCCGGCTGCGTGATGGCTCTCGCCCGCCTCGACGTGCCGAGCGTGATGCTCTACGGCGGCTCGATCGCCCCCGGCCGCTACAGGGGCAAGGACGTCACGATCCAGGACGTCTTCGAGGCCGTCGGCAGCCACGCCGCCGGCGACATGAGCGACGCCGACCTGGCCGAGCTCGAGTCCGTCGCCAGCCCGGGCGCCGGCGCCTGCGGCGGCCAGTACACCGCCAACACGATGGCCACCGCCTTCGAGATGCTCGGCATCTCGGCGATGGGCACCTCGATGGTCCCGGCCGAGGAGGGCAAGAAGGGCCAGGCGGCGGAGCAGGTGGGCCGGCTGGTCATGGAGCTGCTCGAGAAGGACGTGCGGCCGAGCACGATCGTCACCCGCGAGTCGCTCGAGAACGCGATCGCGTGCGTGGCCGCCACCGGCGGCTCCACCAACGCCGTCCTGCACCTGATGGCGCTGGCCAGCGACGCCGGCGTGGACCTGACGCTCGACGACTTCGACCGCGTCAGCGAGCGCACCCCGCTGCTCGCCGACCTCAAGCCGAGCGGCCGCTTCGTGGCCACCGACATGTGGCGCGCCGGCGGCGTCCGGCTGGTGGCCAAGCGCCTGCTCGACGCCGGCCTGCTCCACGCCGACGCGCCCACCGTCACGGGCCGCACGATCGGTGAGGAGGCGGCCGCCGCCGAGGAGGAGCCCGGCCAGGAGGTCATCCGCCCGCTCGGCGATCCGCTCAAGCCCACGGGCGGGCTGGCCATCCTGCGCGGGAACCTCGCCCCCGACGGCTGCGTGGTCAAGGTCTCCGGCTCCACCCGCACGACCCACACCGGCCCGGCCCGCGTGTTCGAGTCCGAGGAGGACGCCTTCGCGGCCGTGAAGGACCAGGCGATCAAGGACGACGACGTGGTCGTGATCCGCAACGAGGGCCCGTCGGGCGGCCCCGGCATGCGCGAGATGCTGGGCGTCACCGCCGCGCTGATGGGGGAGGGGCTGGGCGAGACCGTCGCCCTCCTGACCGACGGCCGCTTCTCCGGCGCCACCCGCGGCCTGATGGCCGGCCACGTGGCTCCCGAGGCCGCCCGCGGCGGCCCGATCGCCGCGCTCGAGGACGGCGACACGATCACCTTCGACGTGAACACCCGCCGCCTGGACGTCGACCTCTCCGACGAGGAGATCGAACGACGCGTCGCCGCCTACGACCCCCCGCCCGCGAAGGTGAACGGCGGCGTGCTCGGCAAGTACGCGCGCCACGTCGGCTCGGCGGCCGAGGGCGCGCTGACCAGCTAGGCCGGCGCCCGCTCCCGCACGTCCTCGTCGATCCCCTGGTCCGGCGTGGGACCGCCGAGGAACTCGAGCACGGCGGCGTTGAACGTCCGCGGCCGCTCGATCATCGGCACGTGGCCGGTGTCCTCCATCATCACGACCGGCTGGGTGCCGGGGATCAGGCGCTCGTACTCGTAGGCGTCGCGGCGCGGGACGATCGCGTCCTTCGCCCCCCAGATGATCTGGGTCGGACAGCGGATCTCCGGCAGGCGCTCGCGGAAGTCGTACCCGATGATCGCGCGCAGCGCGGGCATGAACGCCTCCCGCCCGGCGCCGGCGCTGATCTCGAAGATGATGTCGGGGGAGATCCGGGTCGGGTGCCGGAAGAGCATCGAGAAGACGGCGTGGCGCAGGCGCGGCCGCAGCACGGCCATCCGCACCTCGGCGGCGCTGCGTGTCCCGCCGATCGTCACCAGCCGCCCCCAGGCCATGACCGGCGCCTCGTGCAGGTCGCTGGTCGTGATCCCGGCCGACGAGCACAGCACGAGCCGCTCCACCCGCTCGGGGAACTGGATCGCCGTCTCGGCCGCCACGAACCCGCCCATCGAGTTCCCCACCAGCGCGACCTCGCCGAGGCCGAGTTGCTCGCACAGCGCGTCGACGGCGCGCCCGAAGCCGGTCATCGTCGGATCCTCGGGCGGGTCCTCGGAGGCGCCGAAGCCCGGCAGGTCTAGCGCCACCACGCGCCGCTCCTGCGCGAAGCGGGGGATGGTCTCGAGCCAGTTCTGCCAGTTCCCGGCGATCCCGTGGACGAGCACGACCGGGGGGCGGTCGCCCGACCCGACGTCCACGTAGTTCACCCGCCGCCCCTCGATCTCGGCGGTGCGCAGGTGCTCGCGCCAGTCCACCGTGCGCCAGTCGGGGGAGTCGGACACGCCGTAGTCGTCGCCCGCCCGGGCGGCCTCGCGCAGGGAGGCCGGGATCGTGATCTTCGGAACCAGACGCTTCGCCATCGCCCTCTACGGTACCCACGCGGTGGCCCGCATAGCCCTCGACATCGATTCGACGCTGCATCACTACTGGGATCTGCTGGACGCGATCGCACGCGAGCGCTTCGGCGTGGCGCTGCCCTACGCGGAGCAGCGCGACTGGGGGATCACGCGCCTGGAGCGCTCCGACCTGATCGAGGCGATCCGCGAGACCCACACCGACGAGAACATCGTGAACGCCGAGCCCTACCCCGGCGCCGTCGACGTCGTTAGCCGCTGGCACGCCGACGGGCACTGGATCCACGTCACGAGCCACCGCGCCGTGACCACCCGCGTGGCGACCGAGCGCTGGCTCGAGCGCATCGGCATGCCCTACGACGACCTCCACTGCTCCTACGACAAGGTCTCCCGCTGCGTGGAGCTCGGGATCGACGTGCTGGTCGACGACAGCCCGGTCAACCTCGCCGCCGCCAGCGAGGCCGGCATCGCCGCCGCGACGATCGTGCACCCCTGGAACGAGCGCCTGGTGGAGGAGGGCGCGGCGATCGGCGGGCGCGACTGGCCGGAGCTGGCCGAGCGGCTGGCCCCGGTCCTCGCCTCCCGCTGACGCCTGGCACAATCGTCGCCATGCCCGATCGGACCAGCCTGCGCGCGCCCGAGGAAGAGGTCCGGGACCTCGCGCCCGACCGGCCCGGCGCGCTCGCCCGCCGCGAGGACGACCTGCGCTCGTACCTGCCCGGCGTCGAGCCCGAGCGCCAGCTCAACGACTGGGGCCGCTCCGAGCGCGTCGAGGGCTTCCTCGACCGCACGATCGTCGACTTCCTCTACCACCAGTGGTTCCGGGTGGAGGTGGAGGGGATCGAGAACGTGCCGGCCACCGGCGGCGCGCTGCTCGTCTCGAACCACTCCGGCGCCCTGCCCCCCGACGCGGCGATGATCGCCAAGTCGATCAAGGAGGAGCACCCGCACCCGCGCGCGCTGAACATCACGGTCGAGCACTTCTTCAAGGGCTATCCCGGCTTCAGCATGCTGATCCCCAAGATCGGCTGCGTGGCCGCGCACCCGGCCAACGTGCAGCGGCTGCTGTTCGACGAGCAGCAGCTCGTGCTGGTCTTCCCCGAGGGCCGCAAGGGCACCGAGAAGCTCTACAAGGACCGCTACCGGCTGCGCCGCTTCGGCCGCGGCGGGTTCGTCGAGGCGGCGATGCGCGCCCGCGCGCCGATCGTCCCGGTAGCGCTGATCGGCGCCGAGGAGGCCGCGCCGATCTTCGCCCATGTCACCCCGCTGGCCAAGCTGACCGGCCTCACCTACTTCCCGATCACGCCCACCTTCCCGCACTTCGGGATGCTCGGGATGCTGGGCTACCTGCCGGCCAAGTTCAAGATCCGCTTCCTGCCGCCCATCCGCTTCGACGAGGAGGGCCTCGAGCGCGACAAGTCCCTGGTCCAGAGCGTGGCCCAGGAGGTGCGGGCGCGCATCCAGGAGAACGTCTGGGACATGGTGGGCAAGCGTCAGTCCGTCTGGTTCGGGTAGGGGTCGCTCGTGAGCGGTAGACGCGTGCTCATCACCGGGCTGTCCACGTTCTGGGGCGGCAAGCTCGCGGCCGCGCTCGAGCAGGACGAGCGCTTCGAGGCCATCGTCGGCGTGGACGACAAGGACCCCACCCGCGAGCTGGAGCGCACCGAGTTCGTGCGCGTGGGCAACCAGCACGCGCTGCTGCGCCGCATCGTGGAGGCGGCCGAGATCGACACGGTCGTGGACAGCCGCCTGGTCGTGGACGCGGGGCAGACCAGCTCGCGCAAGGCGCACGAGAACAACGTGATCGGGACGATGAACATCCTCGCCGCGTGCAGCCACTCGACCGTGCGCCAGTTCGTCTTCAAGTCCTCGGCGCACTTCTACGGCACCGAACAGGACGACCCGGCCTTCTTCACCGAGTCGATGGGCCGCCCGCACCCGCCGCGCACGCCGATCGAGCGCGACATCATCGAGGCCGAGGCCAGCGTGCGCGACTTCGCCGAGAAGAACCCTCACGTCCAGACGACGATCCTGCGCATGTGCAACGTGCTCGGGCCGGGGGTGAAGACCGCCCACACGAGCTTCTTCGGGCTGCCGGCGATCCCGATGATCCTCGGCTTCGACCCCCGCTACCAGTTCGTCCACGAGGAGGACGTGGTGGCGGCCGCCGCGCACGCCGTGCGCATGGAGCTGGGCGGCATCTACAACGTCGGCGGAGACGGCGTGCTCGCGCTCACCGAGGTGGCCTCCCTGCTCGGCAAGCCGTTCGCCCCGGTCCTGATGCCGTTCGGGACGGGCCTCTCGGTGGCCGCGCTGCGCGGCCTGGGCGTGCGGATACCGCCCGAGATGGTGGGCCAGCTCCGCTTCGGCCGCGGGATCGACAACCGCAAGCTCAAGGCCACCGGCTTCTCGTACCGCTACACCTCGCGCGAGACGGTCCTCGCCTTCGCCGAGCACATGCGCCTGAGCCCGGTGCTGCGCGGGGCGGACCAGCCGTACAGGTACGAGCGCGAGGTCGAGGACTTCCTGCGCTGGAGCCCGAACGTGCGCAACCCCTCCGTGCGCCGCGAGCACCGCCTCACGCCCGCCGAGCTGCTCGAGCTGCGCCGCCTGCACCGCGGCTACGCGTTCCGGACCGGGGCCCCGGCCACCGAGTCGCCCGCCCGGCAGGCCCAGACCATGGCCCACGCCGCGCGGGCGATGGAGACCGAGGGCCAGCCGGCTGGGGACGAGCCGTCCGCCGATGCGGCCGAGGAGCCCCTGACCGACCCCGGCTCCGGCCCTCCGCCCGAGGCAGGCCCTCCGCCCGAGGCAGGCCCTCCGCCCGACGCCGGCCCTCCGCCAGAGCCGGACGCGAGCAACGGCGGCTCACCCGACCGCCGCGCCGTCGACCACTACGACGACCTCGAGCCCGAGGAGGTCGCCTCGCTGGTGGACTCGCTCGAGAGCGGGGACCTCGTGGCCCTCCGCGACCACGAGCGCGCCGGCCAGGCCCGCCCGCGCGTGCTGGCGGCGATCGACGCCGCGCTCGTGCGCCGCGGCTCGCCGCAGGGCAGCTGACTCAGCGCGGCGCGCGCAGGGTGAACGTGCGCGTGAACGAGCGCCCGTTGCTGCGCAGCGTGGCCTTCACCCGCAGCTTGCGGTGACGCTTGAGCGCCGCGAAGGCGCCGGCCGACAGCCGGACCTTGACCGCGACCTTGCCGTCGGCGGGGATGGCGAACGCGGCGGAGCCGAGCGGCAGCTTGCGCTTCTTCCCGGCCGACAGGATCGCCGAGGCGGTCTCGAAGGTCGCCTGCCCGCGGATCCCCGCGCTGCCGCCGAAGACGAACCGGAACCGGCGATCGCGCGCGGCAGTGACCGCGCTGGCGGTCGGCCTGAACG
>JALZEZ010000196.1 GCA_030861775.1 Actinomycetota bacterium | reverse complement strand
GGCCGGAACACCGCCACGGCCATCGCGCGTGAGCTGCTCGAGGAGGCGCGCGCCAAGACGTTCGCGACCATCGGGTCCAGCAACTGGTTCGACAGCACACTCCAGAACGTCTCGGGTGGCAGCGGACACGTCGTGTCGCCGACCGCCCACAGCGCCCGCACCACGGTGACGCGCGACAAGGTCGACTACCTCGTCGAGGTGGACACCTGCAGCGTGGACGACGCCAAGGACGGCTACGGCAGCCACGGGTCCGCCGCCCACTGGTGCACCGACAGCTCGGGCACCGCCGCCGCCGACTCCCAGCCGGAGGACATGAAGCGCGTTGCGGTCACGATGAGCTGGACCTCCCCTAACGGGAAGGCCGAGACGCTCTACCAGACCGCGACGGTCGGCTCCACCGGCCAGCTCGTCGGGCCGATGCTCACGGACCTGACGATCACCAAGCCGACCGGCCTCGACCAGGCCAACCCCGTCATCGCCACGAACCCGACCGACCCGGCCGGGATCGCCCGCTTCCTCGGGGTCGCCGCCGGCGCGGCGGACATGAAGTGGTTCGTGGACGGCGCCGAGCAGCAGTCAGGCATCAGCGGCGGCAGCGGCAACTGGACCTTCGACTGGAACATCACCTCGGTGCAGGACGGCACCTACCAGATCAGCGCCGTGGCGGTGGACGCCCTCGGCACCCGCGGCCAGCCGCGCGTGATGAACGTCAAGCTCGCGCGCAACCTCCCCACCGCGCCGACCAACGTGACCGGCGGCTACAACAACGTCTACGTCGCGGGCACCAAGACCCAGGTCGTCGAGCTCATGTGGGACGCGAGCCCCGAGGGCAGCGTCACCGGCTACGAGGTCTGGCGCGGCACCACGAACGTCTGCGCCGCGAGCCTCAAGACCGAGTGCATGGACCTCAGCGCGCCCACCACCGGCAGCACGACCTACACGATCAAGACGCTCTACACGGACGGCGCCGGCAACCCCGGCTCGGTGTCCACGGACTACACGGTCACGGCCCCGAGCTCCGGCAGCGGCACGATCGCGACCCGCTACTACGCGCGCTACGACACCGCGAACGTCAACGGCACCTACACGGGCACGGGCTGCAAGGGCGGCACCGTCACCTCCCCGGCCAGCGGCCTGAAGTACGACGCCCTCTCGACCCAGGCGAACTTCACCGCGATCGGTCACGGCGGCAACAAGTGGTTCAGCGCGTGCCTGCCGCCGTTCTCCGGAGGCGTCGCGATGAGCGCCGGGACCATGACGCTGACGATGGTCTGGCGGAACGGCGACCGCAGGGTCTCGTGCCCGGCGATGCCGTTCTACCTCTACCTGAACGGGACGACCGTGCTCGCGGGCCAGGGCGTGAACGGCGGCGGCTCGGTCGGGCCGATCCCGGCCAACACCGGCTCCACCACCTACACGATCAACTACACGACCTCGCCGCACACGTTCACGGCCGGCGACCAGCTCAGCATCTACATGCCGCTGAACGCGAGCTGCCCCGCGTTCCTGGAGTTCAGCTCGACGCTCAAGCAGTTCATCATCGACCTGCCGCTCGCGGCGGGCGGGACCGGCGGCTCGATCACCCGTCCGAGCGCGCCCACCGGACTGACCGCCACCTCCAACGGCGACGGCACGACCACCCTCACCTGGACCCCGCCCACCGGCAGCCCGGCGGCCGAGTTCTACCGGATCTACCGGGACGGCTCGAACTACACCGAGCGCTTCGACACCTCCGGCGACACGGGCGAGGCGACGATCTCCTGGACCGACACCGACGCGGCCAGCTCGCACACCTACCGGGTCACGGCGGTCTCGAGCGTGCTGGCGGAGTCCGACCCCGCCGGCCCGGTGACCCGATGAGGCTGATCCGCGACGAGCGCGGCATGACGCTCACCGAGCTGCTCGCCGCGATGGTGCTCGCGGTCATCCTGCTCGGCGCCGCGATCACCACGTTCGTCGAGTTCCTCGACACGAGCACGCGCGCCGACCAGGGCACGCAGTCGATCGAGACCTCGCGCAACACGATCGAGCGGCTCGCCGCCCAGCTGCGCAATGCCCAGTCCACCGGCACCACCGGCGCGCAGCCCGTGCAGACCTACTCGGACTTCGACCTGGTCTTCCTCGCCCCGGCGCAGAGCGGCACGTCCTCGACCACCAACCCGCGCGCGCTCGTGTTCCACCGCTACTGCCTGGGCAACGCCAACAACAAGGACGACAAGCTCTGGTACCAGACGGCGCCGTTCCACTCGAGCTCCCAGACGACCGCGCCGCCGCTCGACAAGTGCCCCAGCAACAACTGGCCCAACAAGACCGTCGTCGCCGAGAACCTGACCAACCGCTCGAACCCGGTCACGCCCATGTTCGCGGCGACCGTGGACGGCACCGGAAGCGTGACGCACGTGACCATCCACGCGCGCGTGGACCTCAACCCCGACGTGCGCCCGCTGGCCACCGAGCTGCGGAGCAAGGTCACGCTGCGCAACGTCAACCGCCTGCCCACCGCGGGGATCTCCTGCAAGGGCCTCGCGAACGGCCACGCGGTCTGCGACGCCTCGGCCTCGAACGACCCTGACGGCCAGGCCCTGACCTACTCGTGGAAGATGGGCACGACCGCGCTGAGCGAGAAGACCTACCAGCTCGACTACTCGCCGCTGACGTCGGGCACGCGGCGCACCTTCACCGTGACCGTGACCGACTCCGGCGGCGCGACGGCGAGCGCCAGCCAGGAAGTGACGATCCCGTGATCAGGCGGATCGCCCGCGACGAGACCGGCGCCACGCTGATCGCGGCCGTCCTGATCGTGCTCGCGATGCTCGGCTTCGGCCTGGCGCTGCTCGCGGCCACCGACGGGCAGAGCCGCAGCTCCGCGCGCGAGCGCACGCGCGAGTCGGCCTTCAACCTGGCCGAGGCGGCGCTGAACGCGCACGCGCTTCAGCTCACCCGCACCTGGGTCTCGACGCCGCTCGACGCCTGCACCACGAGCGCAACCGACTCGCGCTGCCCGCAGGCCTCCGCGGTGACCAACGGCTACCAGAGCAACGACTACGGCGTGGCCTGCCCCACCGACGCCACCAAGGTGCCGTGGCAGACCAGCATCCGCGACAACGCCGCCGGCGAGTCGTACTGGACCTCGACCGTGACCTCCCGCGCCGCCTACGACGCCAACGCCGACGGGGTCGTCTGGCTGCGCGCCACCGCCACCAGCAAGTGCCACACGATCTCGATGGTGTCGATGGTCTCGCAGGCCACCGTGCCGATCCAGTTCCCGTCGAGCATCGTCACCGCGAACTGGTTCGCGACCACCAACCAGGGCCGCAAGGTGATCGTGGACACCCTCGGCTCGGCCGCCCAGCCGTCGCCGATCACCGTGCGCTGCGCGGGCCTGAGCACGGGTCAGTGCCTGAAGTACCCGCAGAACAAGGGCCAGGTCCAGCCGCCGGCGGTGAAGACCGACTCCGCCGGCAAGACCCAGACGCTCTCCGACAGCGAGCTCGCGTCGCTGGCCACCCAGGCGCAGTCCGCGAACACGTACTGGAGCACCGGCTGCCCGACCACCGCCAGCCAGCTCGTGAGCGTCAGCGGGGCGCCGGTCTACGTCAAGGGCCCGTGCAACATCAGCGTGACCGGCAACACCACGATCAACTCCTCCGCCAGCCCCGGCGTGCTGATCGTCGAGAACGGCACGCTCAGCCTGAACGGCAACATCAACTTCTACGGGCTGGTCTACATGGTCAACCGCCAGGCCTCGAGCGGGAGCCTGGTGAACATCCACGGCACCGCCGCGATTATCGGCGTCGTCTCGGTGGACGGCGCGGGCGGGATCACGGCCGGCGCCAGCAAGGCCAACCTGATCTACGACCCCAAGGCCTCCGGCCTGCTCAAGGGCAGCGCCGGGGCCACGCTGAACAAGAACAGCTTCCGGGTCGTCCCGAGCGCGAGCTAGCGCGGCCGAAGGCCCCCGCGCGAACCTATAGTTCCCCCCGCGCGGCGGTGGCGGAACTGGCATACGCGATGGGCTCAAAACCCATTGCCCTAGCGGGCTTGCGGGTTCGAATCCCGCCCGCCGCACCTCGCTCGGCGCACGATTCCCTACGGTGTGCGGCCTTGAGCGACGATCGGGGGGCTGGACAAACCTCCGGCTCCGGGTTACAAAAGACACGAACTCGGGGCGGCAGGGGAAAGTCGCCTGGTCTACGGGTAGGGGGATTCGGAATGTCGAAGGTCTTGTGGTTCGTGGTGTGCCTGTGCGCGGGCGCGCTCGTCGTGCCGGGTGCCGCAAGCGCCTCCGGCAAGCCCATTCCGGGCCAGTACATCGTGGTGCTGGAGGACGGGACCGACGTCTCCGACGCCGCGAGCGATCACTCCCGCCGCGCGGACGCGGAGGTGATCCACACCTACGGCGCCGCGATCGACGGCTATGCCGCACGCGTGTCCGACGCCGGCCTCGGGCGGATCAAGGCCGATCCGCGCGTCGCGTACGTGATGCAGGACGTGAAGGGCAACCCGACCCAGGCCGAGACGACGCCGACCGGCATCAATCGCATCGACGCCGAGCTGGCCTCGCCGGTCACGCTCGCGACCACGACCGATCCCATCACGGGCGAGGTCACCGCCGGAAGCAACAAGGTGACCTCCGGTGACGTCGCGATCTTCGACAGCGGAATCGACACCGCCCACCCCGATCTCGAGGTCGCCGGCGGCGTGAACTGCCTCGGCACCGACCCGTACCAGAACCGCACGATCGGCGACGAGCACGGGCACGGCACCCACGTGGCCGGCACCGTCGGCGCCAAGGACAACGGCAGCGGCGTGATCGGCGTGGCGCCCGGCGTGCGCCTGTGGTCGGTGCGCGTGCTCAACAAGTACGCGTCAGGCAGCGCCTCGACGCAGCTCTGCGGCATCAACTGGCTGACCGCGAACGCCGGGTCGCTCGGCATCAAGGTCGTCAACTCGAGCCAGGTCCTGTTCGGCAAGGCCGACGACGGCAACTGCGGCTACACCGCGGGCGACGCCCTGCACAAGGCGATCTGCACCTCGACGCAGGCCGGGATCACCTGGGTCTTCGCCGCGGGCAACAGCGCGAGCGACTACAAGCTGGTCGCGGGCGCGAGCTACGACGAGGTCCTGACCGTCACCGCGATGGGCGACGGCAACGGCCAGCCCAACGTGCCCACTACCGCCTCGTTCTCGTGCGTCCCGGCGGGCAGCACGAAGAAGTGGAGCGGCACGGACGACAAGTTCGCGGACTTCAGCAAGTACGCGACGCTCGCCGCGGACAAGGCCCACACGATCGCCGCGCCGGGTGCCTGCATCTACTCCACCTGGAAGGCCGGCGGCTACATGCACGCGAACGGCACGAGCATGGCCACGCCCCACGTGACGGCCGTCGCGCACCGCTGCATCCTGGCGGGGCAGTGCACCGGTGCGCCGGCGGAGATCATCCAGAAGCTCCGCTCGGACGCGGCGGCGTACAACGAGGCGAACCCGGGCTACGGGTTCAGCGGCGATCCCCTGCGCCCCCAGGGCAGCGGCGGCAAGAGCAACACGCAGATGTACTTCGGCCACCTGGTGCGGGCGGCCCAGTACTAGAACGCGCGGAGCGGCGTAAGCGCTCCTGGGAAGGCAAAGGGGCCGCCCGATGGGCGGCCCCTCTTGCGTTCCTCTCCGGAATCGGACCCGGCCGCGGCCGGCCCGAGCCGTCTGTCGCCTACAGCTACCCCGGGTAGATGTTGTCGATGAAGTCGTCGTCGTCCGGCGGGTTGTTGTTGTCCTTCACCGGCTCGTCCGGGTCGATCTTCTGGCAGACGAAGCCGTCCTCGTTGGTGTCCTTGTCGCGGGGGGCCAGGGCGGCCGGGACGAGGAGCCAGTCGGTGGTGTTCGGGCAGGCGTTGTGGTCCTCGGGCGGATCGCCCACGGCCGTGCCCGCCGGAAGGGCGAGCGCCACGGACGCCAGGGCAGCGGGCAGCACGAAGCGCAGATCGAGCTTCACAGCAGACCTCCTAGGTCGCTTGTTTTAGGGGTACGAGTCCGCCGGTTGTTGGGAGCCAGTCGGCGGCGCGCCCCGGCCATACCCCCCTAGTGAGGGGTTTAAACCCCCGATGTCGGGGAGTTTGAATCTGGCGCATAGGGGGAAATGAAACGGCCGCCGGCGAAGCGCGCTGCGCTCCGGCCGACGGCCGTTGAAAGCGGCGCCCGCAGTGGGGGCGCTGAGGACTCCGCCTACTACTAGGGCAGGGGCAGGATCTCCTCGACGACGTCCGTGATGTCCGGGAACTCGTTGTCGACGAAGTTGTCCGGGTTGTTGTTGTCCTTCGTCGGGTTGTCCTCGAGGAGCGAGGCGATCTTCTTGCACACGAGCCCGTCCCGGTTCTTGTCCTTGTCCTGCGGCGCCAGCGCGGCCGGATAGGTGGTCCAGTCGGTGTTGTTCGGGCAGGACCGGTTGGCCTGATGGTTGGGCTGGTGGTCGGCCACGGCGGTGCCGGCCGGCACGGCGAGAGCCACGGACACCAGGGCAGCGGGAAGCGCGAAGCGCGGGTTGAGCCTCACAGCAATGACCTCCTCAGGTCGCTAGGTAGGGGTACTCGCCTCCGCGCCTTGAACGAGAGCCACTCGCGGAAGCGGCCTGGGCATACCACCCGAACGGCGCCCGTCAAACCCCCGATTTCGGGGAGTTTGAGGTTTAGCTATCTGGGGAGCGCGGAGCGACCCC
>JALZEZ010000195.1 GCA_030861775.1 Actinomycetota bacterium | reverse complement strand
AGTCCATCGTCTCCTTGCGCCGCGGGCCGCTGCCCGGCCCGGCGCCGGCGGCGAAGACCACCGCCTCGGAGCCGTCGATGGCCGCGGTCACCTCGTCGTCGGCGGCCGTCTCGAGGTCGCACACGACCGGCTCGCCGCCGGCGGCGCGCACGTCGCCGGCGTGATCGGGGTTGCGGATCAGCGAGCGCACCTCGTCGCCCCGCTCGCTCAGCAGGCGAGTGAGCCGGAGGGCGATCCTGCCGTGTCCGCCCGCGATGGCGACGACCATGGGCACGGAGGGTACGCGGGACTACCATTGAGGGCACGAATCACATAGGGGGCGAACTAGCTTCGACGTGGAGCTGTCTGCCTCGATGTGGCGAGCCGAGGACCCCGGTTGGCCTCGTAAAACTCTCCGGGAACCAAATAAGTGCGGACTCTCACGAGTTCGCCCTCGCCGCCTAAGAACCGGTGAGGGAGTCGCCCCGGGCAGCCCGCGGTCCGGACCGGCGGCTTCAACCAGCGGGCTCACCGGCCGGGAGCGACCCTTCGCCCGGCCGGGACACCAACAGAAGGGTGTGGCTCCGGTGACGTGCCCCGCGGATCGACCGAACCGGTAGCCGAGATCGGACTCCGTCGGGAACGCTCGTAGCAAGCATCGGGGTTGGGTTCCGCGGACGCCGGGGCAGAACCGGCCGCCTCCACTTTCATCCTTCCGAGACCTCGTCACCGATACGTGTAGTGGTGGGTCGAGTGGGTACAGGAATCGCAGGGGCGGTTCCACGGCCGCCGCCGCAAACGACGGGGAAGGTGAGGGTGATGAAGAGGTCGCTTGGCGGTCGAGCACTCCATGCCGTCTTCGGGCGCGTGAACGAGAAGCGCCAGTGGCATGAGCTCCCATTCCCGATCAACCTGCTGAACCTGCTGTCGCTGCGGCTCGACCTGCGCGACCTCAACCTCCACGACACCGTGGACAAGTGGGAGGAGGGCCCCGAGCAGGAGCCGCCGTCCGAGTTCAGGCGCGCCCGCCATCCGGAGGGCAAGTGGAACGACCTGGTCCAGCCGGACATGGGCTCGGTCGGCACCGCCTTCGGCCGCAACATCGACACGCGCCGGATCAAGCCCGAGAAGCCGCCGCGGCTCCACGACCCGAGCCCGCGCGAGGTCTCGCTCGAGCTGATGACCCGCGACACCTTCAAGCCCGCCACCACGCTGAACATCCTCGCCGCCGCCTGGATCCAGTTCGAGAACCACAACTGGTTCTTCCACGGCCGCGGCAAGGAGGACGAGGTCATGGAGGTGCCGATCCCGGAGGGCGACGACTGGCACGAGAACCCGATGCGCGTGCGCAAGACCACCTCGGTCCCGGCCGGGCAGGGCTCGTCCATCGCCGAGGACTCCGTCAACTTCGGCAACACCGAGACGCACTGGTGGGACGCCTCCCAGCTCTATGGCGTGGGCTTCGAGAAGCAGGCCCAGCTCCGCACGTTCGTGGACGGCAAGCTGAAGATCGACGAGGGCGACCGCCTGCCGCCCGACCCGGACCAGGAGGGCGTGGACCTCACCGGCTTCAACGAGAACTGGTGGTTCGGCCTCTCCTGCCTGCACTCGCTCTTCACCAAGGAGCACAACGCGATCTGCGACGAGCTGAAGAGGGAGAACCCGCGCTGGAGCGACCAAGAGCTCTTCGAGAAGGCGTGGCTCATCAACTCGGCGCTGATGGCGAAGATCCACACGGTCGAGTGGACGCCGGGCATCGTGAACAACACGGCGCTGTGGGCGGCGATGAACACGAACTGGTCGGGCCTGCTCGGCCAGCACACCAAGGACCTGATCGGCCGCCTGGGCGACTCGGAGATCTTCAGCGGGATCATGGGCTCGCCCTCCGAGCACCACGGCGCGCGCTTCCAGCTCACCGAGGAGTTCGTCTCGGTGTACCGGATGCATCCGCTGATCCCGGACGACTGGAAGATCTACGACCTGCGCACGGGCAAGCTGCGCGAGGAGCGCGAGTTCGTGGAGCTGGCCACGAAGAACACGCGCTCGTTCATGGACGGGTTCGACATCCCCGACCTGATCTACTCGATGGGGATCGAGCACCCGGGCGCGATCACGCTGCACAACTACCCGCGCGCGCTCCAGCGCCACGTGCGGATCGACGGCGAGGTGATGGACCTCGCCACGCTCGACATCCTGCGCGACCGCGAGCGCGGGGTGCCGCGCTACAACGACTTCCGCGAGGAGATGCGGATGCCGCGGGTGCGCTCGTTCGACGAGCTCACGCCGAACAAGGAGTGGGCCGAGCAGATCCGGCGGGTCTACAAGAACGACATCGACAAGGTGGACCTCCAGGTCGGCATGTACGCCGAGCCGCTGCCGCCGGGCTTCGGGTTCAGCGACACCGCCTTCCGCGTGTTCATCCTGATGGCCTCGCGGCGGCTGAAGAGCGACCGCTTCTTCACGACCGACTTCCGGCCCGAGGTGTACACGGAGACCGGGATCAAGTGGGTCAACCGGACGAAGATGAAGGACGTGCTGCTGCGGCACTACCCGCAGCTCGAGCCCGCCCTCGAGGGGATGCCGAACGCGTTCCTGCCCTGGCACCGGGTGCCCGGTGAGGACGGCGACGGGCGCCGCTTCGAGCACACTCGCAAGCGCATCGAGGGCATCCAGAAGGCGATGGAGGCGATCAACCGATGAGCGTCTCCGAGGCGACGCGGACGTCGCGCAACGGATCGGGCGACCTGGCCCGGGCGGGCTCAGGCGGCCTGCCGGAGGCGTCGATCGCCGAGAGCGCGAAGGTGCTGGTGGCCGGGATGCTGCCGGCGGTCGTGCGCGGGCTGTTCAAACCGCGGCGGGGGGCGATGAAGCACCTCACCGCGATCGACGCGGACCGCCGTACGGTCGAGGTGCTCTCCGAGATCAAGCGCCGGCACCCCGGGCAGGGCGTGCGGCTGCTCGGCGGCCGGATGGTCGTCCTCTGGGGACCGGACGCGATCCGCGAGGTGCTCGACCGCTCCGCCGACCTCTACGACGCGGGCTCCGGCGCGAAGGAGAAGGGCATGTCGCACTTCCAGCCCGACGCGCTCACGCTCTCGCACGGCGAGGAGTGGCGCGACCGGCGCGCGTTCACCGAGTCGGTGCTGGCCACGTCCGAGAAGGTGCACCCGGCCGGCGACCGCTTCGTGGCCGTGGTGGCCGACGAGGTCGAGCGGCTCCGGCTCGAGGGGACGCTCGGGTGGTCGCACTGGGAGGAGCTCTTCGACCGGGTCGCCCTGCGGGTGATCTTCGGCGACCGCGCCCGTGACGACCAGCGGCTGACCGAGCTGCTCGAGGAGCTGATGGCGAAGGCGAACCGGATCGCCGTGGGCGAGGCCGAGTCCTCCGACGACTACCACGAGCTGCACGGCCGGATGGAGTGGCACCTGCGCGACCCGGAGCCGGGGAGCCTGGTGGCCCGCTTCGCCGACGCGCCGCAGACCGACCGCACGCGCGTGGTGCACCAGATCCCGCACTGGATCTTCGCCACCCGCGACACGCTGGCGATGAACGCCTTCCGGGCATTGGCCGTGATCGCGGCCTCGGAGGAGGTCGAGGAGCGCGTGCGCGAGGAGCTGGAGCGCGATGAGCGGCCGTATCTCGAAGGCTGCCTCGGCGAGGCGATGCGGCTGTGGCCCACGACGCCGCTGCTCGCGCGCGAGACCACCCGCTCGGCCACCCTCGCCGGCGAGGAGCTCGACGAGGGCACGCAGGTGATGATCCTCAACACGTTCAACCACCGGGACACCGACGAGGTGCCGGACGCGAACCGCTTCCGGCCGGAGCGCTGGGCCGAGGGCGGGCGCGACTACCGGTTCAACCACCTCTCCAACGGATCCCAGGACTGCCCGGGTGGGCCACTCGTCTACCTGCTGGGCACGGCGGCTCTGGCGCACACACTCGCCCGCTGGGACCTCACGCTCAAGCAGCCCTCCCTGGATCCCTCCGGCGACATGCCCTACATGCTCGACTTCTTCGGCATCGAGTTCGAGGTCAGGCCGCGGCCGTGACGACCACGGCCGAACCCCCCGTCGCCGGCCACGCCGCCACCGCCGCGCCCCTCGAGACCGGGTCCCGGCGGGTTACGGGTGTGCACCTGGCGGCTCTCGCCGACCGGGTTACCACGGTTGGCTCGCGGGAGCCGATCGAAGTCGAGAACCCCGCTTCCGGCCGCCTTCTCGCGCACGTGCCCCGCTGCACCGCCGAGGACATCGAGCACGCCGTCTCCAGCGCCCGCGAGGCGCAGGCGCGCTGGCGCACGACGTCGTTCGCCGAGCGCAAGCGCGTCCTGCTCGCCTACCACGACCTGGTGCTCTCGCGGCAGGCCGAGATCCTCGACGTGATCCAGCTCGAGTCCGGCAAGGCGCGGCGCCACGCGTACGAGGAGATCCTCGACTCGGCGATGATCGCGCGCTACTACGCACGCAGCGCCGAGCGCCACCTGCGGACGGAGCGGCGGGCCGGGGCGTTCCCGCTCCTCACGCGGGCGTGGGAGTACCGCCACCCGGTGGGCGTGGTGGGCGTGATCTCGCCGTGGAACTACCCGCTCACGCTGAGCATCAGCGACGCCGTGCCCGCGCTCGCGGCCGGCAACGCGGTCGTGCTCAAGGTCGACACCCAGACGCCGTTCAGCGGGCTCTTCGGTGCGGCGCTGCTGGAGGAGGCGGGGCTGCCGGAGGGGCTGCTCCAGGTGGTGACCGGCTCGGGGGCGGAGCTCGGGCCGGAGCTGATCGACCGGGTCGACTACGTGATGTTCACCGGCAGCACCGCGGTGGGCCGCCAGGTGGCGAGCCAGGCCGCGGAGCGGCTGATCCCGAGCTCGATGGAGCTCGGCGGCAAGAACGCGATGATCGTGCTCGACGACTGCGACATGGAGCGCACCGTCGAGGGCGCCGAGCGCGCGCTGTTCTCGAACTCCGGCCAGCTCTGCATCTCGATCGAGCGCCTATTCGTGCACGAGAGCATCGCCGACGAGTTCACCTCGCGGTTGGTCGATCGCATCGGGCGGATGAAGCTGGGCGCCGCTCTCGACTACTCGTGCGACATGGGCTCGCTCGTCTCGGAACAGCAGCTGGATACGGTCAAGGAGCACGTCGAGGATGCCGTCGCGAAGGGTGCTCGGGTGCTCTGCGGCGGACGGGCTCGGCCCGATCTCGGTCCGTACTTCTACGAGCCCACGCTCCTGACCGATGTCCGGCCGGGCATGACCTTGTTCGCCGACGAGACCTTCGGGCCGGTGACCTCGTTGTCCACCTTCTCGTCCGAGGAAGAGGCGGTCGCTCGGGCGAACGACAGCGATTACGGGCTCAATTTCAGCGTCTGGTCGTCGTCCGTGGACCGCGCCCGCCGCCTGGCCGTCCGGCTCGAGGCCGGCACGGTCTGCGTCAACGAGGCCTACATCTCCGCCTGGGGCTCGGTGGACGCGCCGATGGGCGGGATGAAGGCGTCCGGCCTGGGCCGCCGCCACGGCGCCACCGGCATCAAGAAGTACACGGAGGAGCAGACCATCGCCGTCCAGCACCTGCTCCCCATAGCCCCACCGCCCCTGATCGGCCAGAAGCTCTGGGCGCGCGGGATAACCCTGGGCCTCCGAGCCCTCCGCCGCCTGCCCGGCAAGACCTAAGCGCCCGCCCCGGGGGGCGAATCCGGGGGGTGCTTGCACTTAGTCTCGGTATGCGAGACCAAATGCAAGCACCTCGTGAAGCGAGGCTCGCTGCGCTGGCCGCGACCGCCACGCGGCAGTACGGGGTGGTCTCGATTCTCCAGCTCTACGAGCTCGGTTTCACGAAGCCGGCGATCGGGCGGATGGTCGCTGCGGGGCGGCTCCACGCGGTCTATCGCGGCGTCTACGCCGTCGGGCATCGATCGCTCTCCCTCCACGGGCGCGTGATGGCGGCCGTGCTCGCCGCGGGGCCCGGGGCCGTGGCGAGCCACAGCACCGCTGCGTGGCTTCACGAGATCCGAAGGGGGCACCGCGGCTGGATTCACGTGACCGTGGAGGGAGAGGGGCGTCGGCGGCGCGAGGGGTTCAGGCTCCACCTCACGCGGGACCTCCACGACGAGGACGTGACCGAGGTCGACCGGATCCCGTGCACCAGCCTCGCCAGAACTCTCCTCGATGAGGCCGACCTCCTCACCCAGCAGCAGTTGGAGAAGCGGATCGAGGAGGCGGAGCGGCGCGGGTTGTTCGACGGGCGGGCGGTGGACCAGGCGTGTGGGCGAGCGAACGGGAGGCGCGGAGTGACGCGGTGGCGCGAGGTCCTGCCGGAGGTCAAGACGCGGTCGGACCTCGAGCGGGACTTCCGCGCGTTCTGCCGCCGGCACGGCATTCCGGAGCCCGGGTTCAACCTGTGGGTCGAGGGGCAGGAGGTCGATGCCGCGTGGCTCGACGAGAAGGTCGTCGTCGAGCTCGACAGCTACGAGTACCACGCGCACCGCGCGGCTTTCGAGCGGGACCGGGAGCGGTCCACGGCCCTCGCGGCCGCAAAGTGGCGGCCGATGCGGGTTACCGGCAGGCGGATGAAGCGGGACGCCGAGCGTCTGGCCGGCGAGCTGAAGCAGGCCCTGGCAGGATAATGGGCCCACATGGGGGGAATCGACCGGCGCACCTTCATCGCAGCCGGCGCGGTGACGGCGAGCGGCGCGGTGACGGCGAGCGGCGCGGTGACGGCGAGCGGCGCGGTGACGGCCGGCGCGGCGG
>JALZEZ010000466.1 GCA_030861775.1 Actinomycetota bacterium | reverse complement strand
TACCCGTGGAGCTCCGCGCGCTCGCAGTCGAGGGGGAACAGCACCCGCGCCTGCGGCTTGGAGACGGTGTCCGCGCCGGGGCCGCAGGCCACCCGGTCGGCGCGCGGCGCCGCCTCGAAGCCGAGGTCGAGCACGTCGTCGCCCGGTCCGCCGCTCATCCGGTTGCCGCCGCGCGCGTCGGACAGGCGGTCGTCGCCGTCCTCGCCCTTGAGCACGTCGGCCCCGCCGTCGCCCTTGAGCACGTCGGCGCCGTCGCGGCCGGAGAGCACGTCGTTCCCGCCGCCGCCGGTCAGCGCGTTGGGCCCGGCGTCGCCGCGGATCGTGTCGGCGTTGGGCCCGCCGTACACTCCCTCGACCCCCGTCAGCGAGTCCAGTGCGCCGCCCACGGGGCCGTCGGGGCGGGGGTCGCCCAGGTCCACCGCGAGGCCGCCGAGGTAGCCGCCGAAGCCCACCATGTCGAAGCCCTCGCCGCCCTCGATCGAGTCCTCGCCGTCGCCGCCGTCGAGCTGGTCGCGGCCGGCGCCGCCGTCGAGGCGGTCCGCGCCGACGCCGCCGCTGAGGCGCTCGCCGCCGGTGAGGACGTCCGCGCCGCCGCCTCCCTCGAGCCATCCGGCCCCGCCGGTCAGCGTGAGGCGGTCGTCCCCGTCGCCCCCGTAGGCCATCGGCCCGTAGGTGCCGCCCGGGGCGGTGAGGCTGTCGGCGCCGTCGCCCAGCACGATCCGGCCGGCGTCGGAGAAGGTGGTGCCCGGACCGGGCGTGCAGCGGGCGGTGTGTGCGTCCACCTGCGCGCAGCGGCCGGCGGCCCTCAGCTCGGCGCCGCCGTCGCGGAACACGAGGTCGCCGCCGTCGCGCTCCACGGTGAGGGCGTTCGCCTCGCCGGGGGCGGCCTCGAACTCGACCTCGGAGTAGACGTAGACGTTGCCCTTGTAGCCCTCGTCCTCGCGGTAGGTCGCCGTGACCGTGGCGGCCTGGGCCGCCGCCGGCAGGGCCAGCGCGAGTGCTGCGGCGAGCGGGACGGCGAGTCGCATGTGCATACGAACCCGAGACCGGTGACCGGGTTGCGTGCAGGCGATACAGTGGGAGCACATGTCGATCGCGCTCTCGCTTCGACTTCTCCTGCTCCCCCTTCGGGGGGAATAACGCGTGGCGGCCGCCAAGCCGCATGACCACAGGAGAAAGAGGCAGAGCACTGAAAGGAACGACATGAGCGACGCAGCAAGCCAGAGCAGAACGGAAGAGGGCCGGGTCAGGATCTTCGACACCACCCTCCGCGACGGCGAGCAGTCGCCCGGGATCTCGCTGAACAAGCAGGAGAAGGTCGAGATCGCGCACCAGCTCGCGCGGCTCGGGGTGGACGTCATCGAGGCCGGGTTCCCGATCACGTCGCCGGGCGACTTCGAGGCCGTGCAGGCCATCGCGCGTGAGGTCCAGGGCCCGACGATCTGCGGCCTCGCCCGCACCTCGTTCCAGGACATCGACGCCGCGTGGAACGCGATCAAGGACTCCGAGCGCCCGCGCATCCACACCTTCATCGCGACCAGCGACATCCACATCGAGCGCAAGCTCCAGACCACCCGCGACGACGTGAAGGGCCAGGCGCGGGCGGCCGTGGCGCACGCCAAGCAGTACACCGACGACGTGGAGTTCTCGCCCGAGGACGGGTCGCGCTCGGACGTGGAGTTCATGGCCGAGGTGATCCAGATCGCGATCGACGAGGGCGCGACCACGATCAACGTGCCGGACACCGTCGGCTACACGATGCCGCACGAGTACGCCGCGATGTTCGAGGAGCTCTACCGGCTGGTGCCGGACCTGCACGACGTCGTCGTCTCGGTCCACTGCCACAACGACCTGGGCCTCGCCGTGGCCAACTCGTTCGCCGGCCTCACCGCCGGCTGCCGCCAGGTGGAGTGCGCGGTGAACGGCATCGGCGAGCGCGCGGGCAACGCGTCGCTGGAGGAGATCGTGATGCTGCTGCACACGCGCGAGTCGAGCGTGGGGCTGTGGACCGGAATCGACACGCGCGAGATCGCGCGGACCTCGCGGCTCGTGTCGCGGCTGACCGGCTACACGGTGCAGCCGAACAAGGCGATCGTGGGGCGCAACGCGTTCGCCCACGAGGCCGGCATCCACCAGGACGGCGTGCTCAAGGAGCGCACCACCTACGAGATCATGGACGCGGAGACGATCGGGCTCCAGGCCAACTCGATCGTGCTCGGCAAGCACTCCGGGCGGCACGCGCTGCGGAAGGCCCTGGAGGAGCTCGGGTTCCAGGTGGAGGGCGCCGCCCTGAACACCGCGTTCCGCCGCTTCAAGGACATAGCGGACAAGAAGAAGAAGGTCACCGCTCTGGACCTGGAGGCGATCGTCTCCGACGAGATGCGCCAGATGCCGGCCACCTTCGGGCTCGAGTCGTTCGACGTCGAGGCGTCGTCCACGCGGGCGCCGCACGCCACGGTGATCGTGCGGCTGCCGAGCGGCTCGCTGGCCGAGGGCAGCTTCACGGGCGACGGCCCGGTCGACGCGTTCTTCAGCGCGATCAACCAGGCCACCGGGCACGAGGCGCGCTTGAAGGAGTACCACGTGAGCGCGGTCACCGGCGGTCGCGACGCGCTGGGCGAGGTGAGCGTGCTGCTCGAGCTGAACGGGCGGATCGCGTCCGGCGCCGGCGTCTCGACGGACATCCTCGAGGCGTCCGGCAAGGCCTACCTGCGCGCGCTCTCGAACGCGCTGGCCCGCGAGGAGGCGGCCGCCGCGGAGGAGCCGGAGGCGGCGGCGATCACGCCCTGAGCGCGGCGCCGTTCACCTGGATCGACGGGGAGCGGTTGGTCCGCTTCGGGCCGGCCGACCCCGGTTCGATCCCGTTCGAGGACTTCGTCCTCCTCACCACCGAGCGGGCCGCCGGGCAGGCGCCCGCCTTCGCCGAAGCGGCCGCCGCTTCGCTCCACGTGCCCGCCGGCCCCGTGCCGGAGGCGGCCGCCGCGGTGCGGGAGGGAGTGGCGGGC
>JALZEZ010000465.1 GCA_030861775.1 Actinomycetota bacterium | reverse complement strand
CTCCACGGGCGCTCAGTAGCGCTCAGGCCGCGGCGCGGGGCCGCGAGCGCATCGCCTCGGGCCAGGGTCGCGAGACGCAGCGAGAGGTGGCGTCGCAGAATCGCCACGGCAGGTCCACCGCCTTGTTGATCCCGATCCGCACCCCGCGCACGACGCGGGGCTCCCGGTCCTCGGCGCGCGGCGGCAGGATCTCGATCGGGCCGCCGCCGGTCAGCGGGGTGCCGTTCAGGTCGAGCCCGATGCCGAGCGCCTGGGTGAGCTTGCCGGGCCCGGAGCAGAGGTCCTCCGGCCGCTCGAGCCCGCGCCGCTCGCGCATCAGGTCGAGGCCCTCGACCGGCTCGAGCGCCCGGATCAGCGCGGCCGCGCCGATCCCGGCGTCCTCGGCGACGGCGTTGAGCAGGGCGTGGATCCCGTACGAGCGGTAGACGTAGGCCAGCCCCGGCCGGCCGAACAGGACCTCGGTCCGCGGCGTGAGCCCCGCGTAGGCGTGGCAGGCCGGCTCCTCCATGTGGTAGCTCTCGGTCTCGACGATCCGCCCGGCCGCGTCGCCGTGGCGGACGATGCAGCCGACCAGGTCGTGGGCGACCTCGTGGACGGAGCGGTCGTAGAAGCCCGGCCTCACGCCGGCGACTCCTGGAGCAGGCGCCGGGCGCGGTCGAGCTGCTCTCGCACGGCGGCCAGGGCCGTCCCGCCCTCGGAGACCTTCGACTCGAGCACCGACTCGCGGCGCAGCACCTCCGCCAGCCCGCCCTCGATCTGCGGCGCCCGCTCCGCTACCTCCTCGGCGCTCAGCTCGGACAGCGTGCGCCCGGTGTCGATCGCGTGCCGCACCAGCCCGCCGACGATCCCGTGCGCCTCGCGGAACGGCACCCCGTGCCGCACCAGCAGGTCGGCGACGTCGGTCGCGCCGAGCATCTCGTCGGCGGCGGCCTCGGCCAGCCGCTCGCGCCGGAACTCGATCCCGCGCAGCATCTCGCGCGCCACCAGCAGCGACAGCTCGAGCGTGTCCACCGCGTCGAAGAGGTGCTCCTTGTCCTCCTGGAGGTCCTTGTTGTAGGTGAGCGGGAGGGCGTGGAGCACACCGTGCAGGCCGGCCAGGTGGGAGACCACCCGCGGCGCCTTCGCCCGCAGCAGCTCGGCCGCGTCGGGGTTCTTCTTCTGGGGCATGATGCTCGAGCCCGACGCGAACGAGTCGGCCAGCTCGCAGAAGCCGAACTCGTCGCTCGTCCAGAGCACGATCTCGGCGCCGAGCTGCGACAGGTGGGTGGCGCAGGTGGCGGCCGCCGAGAGGTAGTCGAGCACGAAGTCGCGGTTCGAGACCGCGTCGATCGAGTTCTCCGCCACCGACCCGAAGCCGAGCTCCTCGGCCACCGCGCGGCGGTCGGTCCGGAAGCTCACGCCGGCGAGGGCGCCGGCGCCGAGCGGCAGCTCGTCGGCCGAGCCGAGGCACATCTCGAAGCGGGCCATGTCCCGGCGCAGCTTCCAGAACCAGGCCATCAGGTGGTGCGAGAGGTAGACGGGCTGGGCGCGCTGGAGGTGGGTGTAGCCCGGCATCGGCCAGTCCAGGTGGCGCTCGGCCAGGTCGACCAGGGCGATCATCAGGTCGCGGGTCAGCTCGCGCGCGTTGAGGCTGTGGGCGCGGACGAACAGCGCCACGTCGGTGGCCACCTGGTCGTTGCGCGAGCGGGCCGTGTGGAGCTTGCCCCCCGCCGGCCCCACCAGCTCGATCAGCCGCCGCTCGATGGCCATGTGGATGTCCTCGTCGCCCGGGTGGACCTCGAACGTGTCGCCGTCGATCTCGGCTCGGACCTGCTCCAGCCCGCGCTCGATATCGGCCAGGTCGGCCTCCTCGATGATCCCGGTGCGGGCCAGCATCCGCGCGTGGGCGGCCGACTGCTCGAGGTCGTACGGCGCCAGCCGGTAGTCGAAGGCGACCGACGTGTTGATCGCCCGGAAGAGCGGGTCCTGCTCCTCGGAGAAGCGCGACATGGCGGGCCAGTCTACGGGCGGTACAGTCGCGCCCATGGGCAAGCGAGGGCGCCGGCGCGGGCGCGAGGAGCCGGAGACGAGCACCAGCGAGTACCGCGACGCGGAGGGGAACGTGCTGACCCTGCGCGATCGGCTCTCGGTCGGCACGGCGGCGAAGTTGCGCGAGCCGACGGGCGGCGCGGCCGCCTCGCCCGACGACCTCTGGCGGCGGCGCACCGAGATGCTCTTCGAGCACCTGGCGGTGCGGTGGGAGATCGCCGGGCTGCCGCTCACGACCCAGAAGGAGCTGCTCGGCCG
Organism: Actinomycetota bacterium; assembly: GCA_030861775.1. Lineage (GTDB taxonomy): Bacteria > Actinomycetota > Thermoleophilia > Solirubrobacterales > Thermoleophilaceae > AC-37. The sequence continues at coordinate 720 of JALZEZ010000465.1, read as the reverse complement.
CTACCGGATGGCCGACTCGGAGACCCAGCGCTGGGTGCGCTCCACGATCGACGAGCACGTGCGCGCCCACCAGCCGGAGCTGGCGGAGTAGTGCGGGCGCTGGTCACGGGCGCCACCGGGAAGGTCGGCGGGGCCGTGGCCCGCGCGCTGCTCGAGCGCGGCGACGAGGTGCGGGCGCTCGTGCGCGACCCGGGCCGCGCCGCGGGGGTGCTGCCCCCCGGCGCCGCCGCGGTGCGCGGGGACGTGACCGATCCTGGGTCGCTGGCGGAGGCGGTGCGGGGCTGCGAGCTCGTGTTCAACGCGATGGGACTCCCGGAGCAGTGGCTAGAGGACGAGGACACCTTCGACCGGGTGAACGCGCGGGGGACGGAGAACGTGATCCGGGCCGCGCGCGAGGGCGGGGTCCGGCGGGTGGTCCACACGAGCACGATCGACGTCTTCCACGCGGAGCGCGGGGCGCGCTTCGACGAGTCGCGCGTGGCCGACTACCCCAAGGGCACGGCCTACGAGCGCTCCAAGCAGCGGGCCGAGGAGCTGGCCTTCGCCGCCCGCGGCGACATGGAGCTGGTGGTCTGCAACCCCGCCGGCGTCTACGGCCCCACCCCCGCCTCGAGCGTGTCCCTCGACGGCGAGCTCTTCGCGCCGCTGATCGCGGGGAAGCTGCCCGCCCTGCCGCCTGGCGGCCTCGGCGTGTGCTTCGACGCCGGCGTGGCCCGCGGC
>JALZEZ010000194.1 GCA_030861775.1 Actinomycetota bacterium | reverse complement strand
GCTTCAAGGTGGTCACGCGCGACGCGATCCGCTCGGCGGTCGCCGGCGCCCTGGTCCGCTTCGGCGGCCGCAAGGCGTACACCGGGGCGGACGGCATCGCCCGCATCACGGTCCGCCACAACCGCACGGGCCGCAAGCGCGCGAGCGCCTCGAAGCCGGGCCTGGGCAAGGCCGTGGCGAAGCTGCGGGTGCTGCGGGCGAAGCGGCGCTGAACGCAGACCGGCGACGACCCCGGAGGGCCGCCGCCGGTTGCGCTCCCGGTCAGGCGGCTACGGACCGCCTTGAAGCATGGACTGGACGACCAGCGCGAGATTGACCAGACATGCGACCGTGATGGCGAGCGAAAGCAGCACGATGGCCACCTTCATATGTCACCTCCACTGTGACGAGGAGGGTCGAGATCACGCATCGGCCGGCGCCGCCGGCACTTGATGCTCCCGATGTACAAAGATCGGGAGCGGCGCTTGGACGTTCAGTCGCCGCGCGGGCGCGGGAAGCGGCTGGCCATCATCGCGTCCCAGCCGCGGTCCGGCACCACGGCGCGCATCCCGAGCATCATTCGCGCGCCCATCGTGATCACGTAGCGCGGTTTCGGCCGGCGGCGGGTGATCGCCTTGTGGATCGCTCGTGACACGGCCTCGGGCCCCGCCGCCATCCGCGACATCGAGCCCTCGTAGGCGCCCGCGGTCGTCTCGGAGACCAGCTTGTTGAACTCCGCGTACGGCCCGTCGCTGGTGGTCGCCGCCTCGAGCGACCCCACCGCGGTGTTGCCGAACTCGGTCTTGATCAGGCCGGGCTCGATGATCGAGACGTCGACGCCGAAGCCGCGGACCTCGAAGCGCAGCACGTCCGACAGGCCCTCCACCGCGTGCTTGGTGGCGTGGTAGATCCCGCCGCCCGGGAAGGTGAGCTTGCCGCCCATCGAGCTGACGTTCACGATCCGGCCGAACCGCTGGCGGCGCATGCCCGGCAGCACGAGCTGGCACATCCGGATCAGGCCGAGCACGTTGGTCTCGAACTGGCGCCGGACCTCCTCCATCGAGACCGACTCCACCGCCCCCGACAGCGAGTAGCCGGCGTTGTTCACGAGCGCGCCCACCGCGCCCTCCTGCTCCTCGACCGCCGCCACGGCGCTCTTCATCGACTCCTCGTCGGTCACGTCGAGCTGGAGCAGCCGGCAGCCGTGCTCCTCGAGGTCCTGGATCTTCTCGACCGTGCGCGCCGTGGCGTAGACGGTCTGGTCGCGCTCGGCGAGGTACTTGGCGGTGGCTCGGCCGATTCCGGTCGAGCAGCCGGTGATCAGGACGGCCTTCGAGACGTCGGCCACGCCCGGCACGCTACCGCTTCCGGCGCGTCACCTTCACCTTCGCCCGCCCGGTCTGGAAGCCCTTCTTCTTCGCGTAGGCGCGCTTGCTGCGGTGGATGCGGCGGCAGATGGTCTTCGTCCCGGCCTTGCCGGTCCTCACCTTGCGCCCGGCGAAGCCCACCGTCGCGCCCGGCACCACGCGCCCGCCGGAGGTGGCCCTGAACTTGAAGCAGGTGCGGCGCCGGATCCGGACCTTGCGCGGCTTCACGGTCAGCTTGATCCTCGGCTTCGCGCCCGCCGCCCCGCCGCCGCCCTCGCCGCCGCTGTTCGCCCCGGCGCAGGCGGGCGGGAGCCGCCGCGGGTCGCGGATCAGGAGCTCGACGTTGCGGTCGTGCGGCTGGCCCGGCGAGCCCCCGGTGGGGCCGACCTGCGGGTCGTTGTAGCTCAACACGCGGCCGATCGACGCGAGCGTCTCGGAGTCGAAGCCCCCGGCGTTCGTGCCCGGCGCCGGCACGTCGACCCGGTTCGCGCCGTCGACCATGGTCCCGAAGATCGAGAGCGTGCCGTCGCAGTTGTCCATCACCTCGACGAGGCGTCCCTGCGGCGGCCAGTCGACGATCGCCGGGCTCTTGATCTCCCAGTAGCCGCCGCCGTCCGTCTTCTGCGGCGCCACGCGGTTCTCGTGCGAGTGCCCGGCCACGAACGCGATCGCGTGCGGGTACCTGTGCAGCAGCGCGGCCACGTCGTCGCCGAGCTTCGGGTTCGAGGGGCGCGGGTCGCGGTCGCAGCCGGGGTTCTCCGGGTGGCCGTGCCCGTCGTCGGGGGAGCCGCACGGCGCGGCGGCCTCGTCGGGCACGTCGGCGGTGAGGCTGTCGCGCGCGTGGTGGGCGAACACCACGACCAGCTCGTCGCGTGCGGTGGCCGCCTTCAGCACGTTCTCAAGCCACGTGAACTGCGGCTCGTCGACGTTGCCCTTGTCGCTCACGCCCACGACGCCGCCCTCGGACAGCGTGTCGAGCGCGACGAACCGCACGCCGGCAGCCGGGCTCCAGTCGTAGTAGGCGGCCACGCCGCCGGATGCGTCGAGCTCGGCCTTGTCCACCAGCCCGAAGCCGTGCTTGTCGGCCTGGCCGGCCTCGAAGACCTGTTTGAACTGGAGCTTGTCGACGTACTGGCGGTTCGGGTCCGGCGGGACCAGCATCGTCTTGGTCGGGTCGGCCAGGGCGCCGGCGAGGAAGTCCGGGTCGAGCGCGGAGAAGATCCCTGGGCCGGGCGCCTCCGCGTACGCCTTCACGCACCCGGTGCCGACGCGCTCGAAGGGCGCGATGGCATCCTCGTTCCCCTGGGCGAGCCCGTCGTGGTTGCCGAACAGCACGTAGCTCGGCACCTTCAGGCCGGCGGCCTCGAACGGCTTCTGGGCCTGGTCCATCAGCCCCGGCCAGCTCGGCCAGCCGGCGTACTCGCCGGAGGGCTGGTCCGGGTCGTAGTAGTGCGGCGAGTCGTTGGCGTAGTCGTCGTAGTCCTGAACGCCGGTGTAGTTGCGCGGGTTGTCGAGCGGCGTGCCGGGCGGGCACTGGGTGCCGGACAGGTCGCTCGTCCCGCTGTTCGGGTCGAGCGGCCCGCCCTCGAGCAGGGTGGCCACCCACTGCGTCTCGTTGCGGTGCTGGTTGTCGGCCAGGTCACCGGTCATGACCGCGTTGAGCATCGGGGCCCGCGCGCCGTTGCCCTGCGTGATCGGGCTGGTCGTGAACTCGTTCATCTGGCGGATCGCCCAGTCCGCCAGGTGCGGCACGAGCGCCTCCTGGGGGCGCCAGGCCGACGCGGTGGTCCCCGAGGGGTCGGTGTCGACGTGCTCGACACGCGCGGGCGACTCCTCGTCGGCGAGCTGGAAGTCGGTCAGCTGACCGAAGTAGGCGAGCGAGCGGCGGCGGTTCTCGCGGCCGGCACGCGGCCCCATCAGGTCGTCGCGGATCGCGAACGGCTCGCCGAGCCCGAGGTTCAGGAACTGGAACTTCTCCCTCGGGTCGCCGCCGCCGACTGTGTGGTCGAGCGTCGAGTCGCCGCGCAGCGCCGTGTGCGCGCCCGCGCCGGGCGCGGCCAGCAGCGCGCACGCAATAGCTGCCAGACCGAGCCGCGAGCCCCTTCCCATCGTGCCCATCATCCCACTGGATCGCGGCCCCCGCGCCGAGTATCGTCGGCCGCATGCCCGGTGCGTGCGCGGCCTGCGGCACCGAGAACCCCGCCGGGGCGCGCTTCTGCATGAGCTGCGGGGCGCCCCTCCCGCGGGTCTGCCCGTCGTGCGGCGCCGAGAACCCGGTCGAGGCCCGTTTCTGCATGAGCTGCGGCACGCAGCTCGGCGGCGCGCCGCGGCCCGACTCGCCGCCGGAGGAGCGCCGCCAGGTCACGGTGCTGTTCGCCGACCTGTCCGGCTACACGGCGGTGGCCGAGCGGATGGACCCGGAGAGCGTGAAGTCGCTGGTGGACCGCGCGCTGCGGCGGCTGGGCGACGAGGTCACGCGCTTCGGCGGCACGGTGGACAAGTACATCGGCGACAACGTGATGGCGCTGTTCGGCGCGCCGGTCGCGCACGAGGACGACGCCCAGCGCGCCGTGCGAGCGGCGCTCGGGATGCAGGACGCGATGGCGGAGGTGAACGCGGGTCTCCCCGAGGACGTGTCGTTCGCTCTGCGGGTGGGGGTGAACACGGGCGAGGTGCTGGCCGGCTCGCTGGGCGACGACTACACGGTCGTCGGCGACACCGTGAACGTGGCCGCGCGGCTCCAGACCGCCGCCCGTCCCGGCACGGTGGTGGTCGGCGAGCGGACCCAGCGCGCCAGCGCCGCCGCGATCCGCTACGAGCCCCTGGAGCCGCTGACGCTGAAGGGCAAGAGTGAGCCCGTGCCGGCCTGGGAGGCCGTCGGGACCACGGCCGAGCAGGCAGTGGGGCGCGTGCAGGGGCACGAGGCGCCGCTGGTCGGGCGCGACCACGAGATCGGGATGCTGGAGTCGCTGTTCGAGCGCGTGGTGGCGGAGGGGCGGCCGCACCTGGTCACGGTCGTGGGCGAGGCGGGGGTGGGGAAGTCGCGGCTCCTGCGCGAGTTCGAGCGGCGGGTGGCGGCGCACGAGCGGCCGCCGGCGGTCCGGACCGGCCGCAGCCTGCCGTACGGGGCCGGCATCGTCTACTGGGCCCTCGCCGAGGTGGTGCGGGCCGAGTGCGGCATCCTCGAGACCGACGGCGCGGACGCCGCCTGGCTGAAGCTCGCGGAGACGGTCGCGGCCTCGGAGGCGGGCGAGGCGGCCGAGCGGCGGGCGGCGGTGATCGCACGCTCGCTCGGGCTGGACGTGCCTGGCGAGGTGCCGGTCGAGGCGGGCGACGCGGAGCGCATGCGCGACGAGCTGTTCTCGGTGCTGCGGTCGGTGCTCGAGGCGTCGGCTGGGCGGCGCCCGCTGGTGGTGGTGTTCGAGGACATCCACTGGGCCGACGAGGGCATGCTCGACGCGATCGAGTACCTGGCGCAGTGGGTGCGCGCGCCGCTGATGCTGATCTGCCTGACGCGCGGCGAGCTGCTCGACCGCCGGCCGAGCTGGGGCGGGGGGCGGCGGGCGGCCACGCAGATGTTCCTCGACCCGCTGTCCGAGGACGACACGCGCCGCCTGGTGAGCGCCCTGCTGGGGGGCTCCTCCGAGGTGGTGCCGGCGGTGGCCGAGCGCTCCGGCGGCAACCCGCTGTTCGCCGAGGAGATGGTGCGCCGGATCACCGAGGAGGGCGCCGGCGCGGGCGATCTCCCCGACAGCGTGCAGGGCGTGCTGGCCGCGCGGCTCGACGCGCTGGAGCCGGTCGAGCGGCGGCTGGTGCAGCAGGCGGCGGTGGTCGGCCGCACGTTCTGGGCCTCGTCGCTGGCGACGCTGGCCGGGGAGGAGGGGGTGGACCTGGAGCGGACGCTCCTCTCGCTCCAGGAGAAGGACATCCTGGCCCCGGTGGCCGAGCGCAGTCCGGCCGGCGAGCGCGAGCTGGCGTTCAAGCACGTCCTGATCCGCGACGTGGCCTACGGCATGCTGCCGCGCGGCGTCCGCTCGCGGAAGCACTTCGAGGTCGGGCGCTTCGTGGAGGAGCGGGCCGGGGACCGCGCCGACGAGGTGGTGCCGCTCTTGGCCGAGCACTACGGGCGCGCCGCCGAGCTCGGCGAGCAGGCGGGCATCGAGACCGCCGAGCTGGCCCCGATGCGCGACCGCGCCATGCGCTTCATCGAGGAGGCCGGCGACGCGGCCGCCCTCCTCTACTCGAACCAGGAGTCCGCCGCCCACTACCGCCGCGCCCGCGAGCTGTGCGCCGGCGGCGACCCGGCCGCGCTGGCGCGGATCGGCGAGAAGCTCGGGGACGTCTCGCTGCGGGTCGGGCGGGTGGACGAGGCGATCGAGGTGTGGGAGGCCTGCCTGGAGCACCACCGGGGGGAGGAGGACCTGGAGCGGGTCGCGGACCTGCACCGCAAGATCGGGTCGGCCCAGTCGCACAAGGGCGAGCGGCGCGCGGCGATCGAGCACTACCAGAAGGGGATCAACCTCCTGAAGGACGGGCCGCCGGCGATCGAGCTGGTGCGGCTGTACGAGGAGGCCGCCTGGCTCTACCTCCACACGGGCGACAACATGCTCGCCATCTACGCCTCGGAGAAGGCCCTGCGCCTGGCCGAGCGGCTGGGGGAGACGCGCGCCGCCAGCCGCGCCCACGGGATCTTCGGGCGCGTGTTCGGGCGGATCGGGGACAACGAGAAGGCGCGCTCGAACCTGGAGCGGTCGGTGGAGCTGGCCCGGGGCTCCGACCACGGCGAGACGATCCTCGCCCTGCTGGCGCTGGGCCGGCACCTGGAGGTGTCGGAGGCCGACGCAAGCGGCGCGCGCTCCGCCTACGCCGAGGCGCTGGCGCTGGCGGAGCAGGTGGGCGACCTTCCGAACCAGGTCGAGCTGCACGCGGCGCTGGCCCAGCTCGCGGCCTACCGGGGCGACTGGGAGCAGCTCGCCGAGTCCACCGAGGCCAGCGCGCGGCTGGCCGAGCGCGAGGGGCTGGTGGGGAAGCTCTGCCTCCCGTACGCGCTGCGCGGGCTCCTGCGCTGGCGCTCGGGCGACGTGACCGGCGCCGCCGAGCAGTACCGCCGCGCGCATGAGCTGGCCGACCAGGTGGGCTGGTCGGAGCTGGCCTTCCAGTCGCTCTACGGCCTGGCCATCAGCCTGCGCGACGCCGACGACGCGAACGGCTCGATCGCCGCCCTCGACCGCGCCATCGACGTCTGCGAGCGGGCCGGCCTGATCGCCCAGTCGATCCAGGCCACCGCCACTCGCGCGATCGTCCTGGCCCAGGCCGGCCGAGCGGAGGCCGCGCGCGAGGCGGCCGCGGAGGCGACCGAGCTCGCCGAGCGCCTGCCCTACCC
>JALZEZ010000193.1 GCA_030861775.1 Actinomycetota bacterium | reverse complement strand
GGCGAGCTCGATCTCACCGCGAAGGGGAGCCTGCCGCGGGCCTGGGCGAGCGCCTGGGCCGCCGAGCCCTCCGCGCCGGTGCTGCACGACCGCGAGCGCGGCTGGGTGAGCGCCGCGGAGCTCGAGGAGGCCACGCGGCGGATCGCCGGGCGACTCCGGGCGGCCGGCCTCGAGCCGGGCGACCGGATGCTGTTCAGCGCGGAGACATCGCTCGACCTCGTGATCGCGCACGTGGCCGCCCTGCGGTCCGGCATCGTGGCCGTGCCCGCCAACACCGCCTACCGCGAGCGCGAGATCGCGCACGTCGTGACCGACGCCCGGCCCAAGGCGGCGCTAGTGGACGACCCCGACCGCGCGCGCTGGATCCGCGAGGCCGGTCCCGAGACCGCCGTGCTCGCGCCGGAGGTGGACCTCCCGGACGGAGAGCCCGGCGCGCTCGACGCCGCCGCCCCCGGCGACCCGGCCCTGATCGGCTACACCTCGGGCACGACCGGGACGCCCAAGGGCGCCGTCCTCAGCCACGCCAACCTCCTGGCCGGCAGCGAGTCCGTGCGCCTGGCCTGGCGCTGGACGGCGCAGGACCGCCTGGTCCTCGCCCTGCCCCTGTTCCACATCCACGGCCTGGGCGTGGGGCTGCACGGCACGCTGCTGGCCGGCGGATCGGCCGTGCTGCTCCCGCGCTTCGACGTCGACGCCGTGCTCGACGCCGCGGCCGAGCACGAGGGCACGCTGTTCTTCGGCGTCCCGACGATGTACCACCGCCTGGCCGCCTCCCCGCGCGTGAACGAGCTGGCCCGCCTTCGCCTGTGCGTGTCCGGCTCCGCCGCCCTCCCCGCCGAGCTCCACAAGACCCTCGCCGAGCGCGGCGGCCAGCAGGTGCTGGAGCGCTACGGCATGACCGAGACGCTCATGAACGTCTCGAACCCCTACGACGGCGAGCGCCGCGCCGGGAGCGTGGGGCTGCCGCTGCCGGGCGTCGAGATGCGGCTCGCGGACGACGGCGAGATCCAGCTACGCGGCCCGAACGTCTTCGGCGGCTACTGGGAGCGCCCGGACGCCACCGAGGAGAGCTTCACCGACGGCTGGTTCAGGACCGGCGACCTCGGCAGCCTCGACCCCGACGGCTACGTGCGCATCCTCGGCCGCTCGAAGGAGCTGATCATCAGCGGCGGGCTGAACGTCTACCCGCGCGAGGTCGAGGACGTCCTGCTCGGCCACCCGGGCGTGGCGGAGGTCGCCGTCGTCGGCACGCCCTCGGACGAGTGGGGCGAGACCGTGACCGCTTTCGTCGTCCCGGACGGCGACGCGCCGAGCGAGGAGTCGCTCACGAGCTTCGCCGCCGAGCAGCTCGCGCCGTTCAAGCACCCGCGCCTGTTCCACTTCGTGGAGAGCCTGCCGCGCAACGCGCTCGGCAAGGTCCTCAAGCACGAGCTCGCACCCTGAGCGGCGTTCGACCTCAGGCCGGTCGCGCCAGATGCTCGAAGACGAACTCGAAGTGGTCCTCGAGCAGCCCCACGGGGCTCCTCAGCCGCATGCCGGCTTGCTTGAACATCTCGAGCGGTGGGCGCCGGTACTCGACCAGCGGCATGTCCTTCCCGAGGCTGGTCACCAGGCCCTGGCCGCCCTCGACGAGCTTCCCCAGGTGGAACTGCTCGACGAACACCACGTCGTCCACCAGCAGCATGAAGCAAGGCGGCGTGGAGTCGTAGAGGCGTGCGTGGAAGCTCGGGTGATCGAGCGATCGCATCTGCTCGATCGTGTTCGAGGTGTCCTGGTGGAGCAGGCTGCGGACGTGCAGCTCCGGGTCGGCGGCGTACTCGTCGAAAGGCGGCAGCGTGGCCCCCGGCCGCAGCGAGAGCGCGAGCTCGCGGTACGAACGTTGCCTCGCCTGGCCGCAGTCCGGGTCGAGCGCGAGCACCTTCACCTCGACCTCCGGGCGCGTCTCCAGCACTCGCCCGAGCGCACCGAGCAGGGAGGCGGGCCCCGCGCTGAAGAACGACTTCAGCGAGACGCCCTGGATGTAGACGCACCGCTCGGCTCGCTCGAGCACCCGCTCCATGCGGTGTCGCGCCTGGTCCTTGTCGGTGAAGACGTTCACGACGCCGGTCTCGTACGCGCCCTTCTCCGGGCCGACCTCGCACCCCTCGACCCATTCGAGGCCGGGTGTCGACGCCTCGCTCCAGATCACGTCGAAGTGGTCCTTCACCCCGGCGGCGAGAGCCGACCCCCGCTGCAGCCGGACCAGCGGCAGAGCCGAGCCGCTGTCGCGGCGCGACCAGAAGTAGTACGGCTGCACATAGCTGAACCCGTCCTCCTCGCCGCTCCCCTCCGCGTGGCAGACGAACAGCGTCGGCGCCAGGCGGTAGAGGCGGAAGTCGAACGTCACGTTGGTCCGCTCGCGGTTCTCCTCCGCCAGACGCACCAGCTCCTTCAGGTGAAGGGCGGTCTGGGTGACGTCGCTGTCGAGCCTGCCGGCGAGCGAGGTCCTGCCCTTCTCCTTCGTCTCGGCGTGCGCGCGCAGCTGGGCGCCGAAGCAGTTCGAGTCGACGATGAGGATCTGGATGTCGAGCCCGTCGGAGTCGCCGGGGAGCGGGCGCTCGCCGCGGACGTACTTGCCGATGATCTCCCACACCCCGTGGAGGCCCTCGGCCTGGTCGCTGCGGACGAAGTCGTTCAGCGAGATTCCCATCAGGCGCAACCGCGTGATGCTCGACCGCTCCAGGGCCCGCTCCAGCTCGCGTCCGGCGAGCCCGCGGTCCTCGTACACGCGCTCCACACCCGACGCGTGCAGCGCCTCGAGGGACGACGAGGCGTCGAACAGCCGCTGCGCCTGGCCCGCGATCTCCCGCTTGATCTCCTCGAGGTCCTCTGCCACGTCCTCTTCGATGAATCCGCTCAGCCGGTCCTTGAACCGGTCCTCGTTGCGCTGGATGAGGAGGTACAGGCAGATGGTGACCACGCCGGCGACGGTCAGCCCGGCGCCGACCTCCCGAAGCGCGAACCTGAGCGGCGTCTCACCGGGCTCGCTCTCGAAGGAGTAGATCAGGCCGACCCCGGCGCCGACGAGGACGACGCTCGCCAGCACGAGGTTGACCCGGAGCAGGGTCCGGGTGAGCGCGACCACCGGTCCGTGCCGGGAGTCGCCGTCGGAAGGCCGGGGCGCGTCGCGCTCGACCTGCCGGTCGTGAATCAGCACGAGCTTCCTCCGCTACGAGTCCGAAACGCAAGCTACCGGCGCGGACGCGCCAGGTCAATGGCCCAAACGGGGGATGCTCAGCGCGCGAACGACGTCCCGCGTGTGCGGCCCAGCGTGCGCGCCCGGCGCCCGCCCATCCGCTCCAGCGTCCCGAACTCCTCGAGCGACTGGCCCGCGCCCACGGCCACGCACGTGAGCGGCGAGTCGGCCAGGCGCACCGGGAGCTGGGTCTCGTCGGCGAGCAGCACGTCGAAGCCCTTGAGCAGCGTCCCGCCGCCGGCCAGCACGATCCCGCGCTCGGCCAGGTCGGAGGCCAGCTCCGGCGGCGTGCGCTCGAGGGTGGCGTGCACGGTGTCGACGATCGCCTGGAGCTGCTCGGCGTAGGCCTCGCGGAGCTCCTCGCTCGAGATCGTCACGGTCCGGGGCAGCCCGCTGACCAGGTCCCGCCCGCGCACGGCGCCCGAGAGCTCCGGGTCGAGCTCCACGGCCGAGCCGAGCTCGTGCTTCATGTCCTCCGAGGTCCGCTGCCCGATCGCCATCCCGTGCCGCCGCTTCATGTGCACGGTGATCGCGTCGTCGAAGTCGTAGCCGCCGATGCGCAGCGACTCGCTGACCACGATCGCGCCGAGCGAGAGCACGGCCACCTCGCTGGTGCCGCCGCCCACGTCGACGATCATCGAGCCGCTGGGCTCGGCGATCGGCAGGCCCGCCCCGATGGCAGCCGCGATCGGCTCCTCGATCAGGTGGACCTGGCGCGCTCCGGCCACCACGCACGCCTCCTCGACCGCCCGCTTCTCGACCTCGGTCACCGACGAGGGCACGCACATCACCACCCGCGAGCGGCCCAGCCGGCGGCTCCCGGCCCGCCGCATGAAGTAGTGCAGCATCCGCTCGGTCACCTCGAAGTCGGCGATCACGCCGTGCCGCAGCGGGCGGATGGCGGAGATGCTGGCGGGCGTGCGGCCGATCATCCGCTTGGCCTCGTCGCCGACGGCGTGCACCGCGCCGGTGTCCGAATCGATCGCCACCACGCTCGGCTCGGAGAGCACGATGCCGCGCCCGCGCTCGTACACGAGCGTGTTCGCCGTTCCCAGGTCTATGGCGAGATCGCGCCCGCCGCCCCCGCCGTTCAGAAAGGCCACCCGCCGAGCATACGGCCCGCGGCCGCGTTCAGGTCCGGCTCCAGGCCGCGCTGCGCCACGCGCGGGTGGCCGGGCGGCCGGCCCACACGTAGCAGTCGTCGATCCCCAGCGAGCCCGCCCGGGTGTAGCCGCGCCCCTCCAGGAACGCCCGGATCGGCTCCCGAGAGGGGGAGAGGTTGTGCTCCACCGTGAGGACGCGGAAGCGGTACTCGTCGAACGGGAAGGACCGGAGGATCGCGAGCTCCGAGCCCTCGGTGTCGAGGCTCCAGTAGTCGATCACCGGCGGGGCGCCGTGCTCGCGCAGCAGCGAGCGGAGCGTCCGGGCCGGCTTGGTCGTGGTCCGGGGCCGGCCGTTGGCGGACCCGTCCTCCCCCGCCATGTGCCGCGCGTAGCGCAGGAAGCCCGGATCGTACGCCTCCATGATCCCGCCGTACACGCCCGCGGCCTCGAAGAACTCGACCTCCCCGTCGCGGTCGTACAGGCAGCAGTTCACGCAGGCACAGCGCCGGTGCTGCACGAGCCGCGCGAACAGCTCCTCGTTGGGCTCCACGCAGATCCCCCGCCAGCCGAACTCGTCCTCGAGCAGCTTGGTGTTGCTGCCGCTCAGCCCGTCGGAGGCCCCGCTGTCGAGGAAGAAGCCGCCGCGCATCCCGTCGAGCGCCTCGATCACCCAGCGGTCCTGCCCCTGGTACGAGCGCCCCGGCGGGGCCGTCATCTGCGCCGGAAGGCGCTCGAGTTCCAGGCGGAGCCGGCACTCGCGGCCTGGACCGGCGCCGGGTGGTTGTCGTCCAGCCGGCGCTCGCCGTAGAGCATCGTGATGTTGATCCGCCGGTTCGCGTATCCGGGCTTGAAGCGCACGGCGGCCGTCGCGTGGAACAGGTCGGAGTTGAAGATGATCGCCCTGTTCGCGCGATAGGGGATCGTGACCGCCCGAGCACCCCGCTCGCGGAGGTAGCCCTTGATGAGGTTCGTGCTCTCGTTGTAGGTGCGGAAGTCCCAGTCGAGCGGCGCGGTGGCGTCGTAGACCACCAGCCCGCCCGACGACTCGTCCGTGTTCGCCTCCTCCGGCGTGATCCAGAGGTTCACGTTCACCGCGGCGAAGTCGGCGTGCACCGTCGAGTCCCCGGGCAGCGACGGCGCGTTCTTGAACCCCCAGAGCTGCCGCAGCGGGTGGCGCGATCCGATCGCGCGCGGGAAGGCGTCGCGTACCTCCTCGGCGATCTGGAGCAGCAGCGGGCAGTTGAAGCCGCCGAAGAACAGCGAGCCGAGCCGGCTGCTGGCGTAGCGGTTGCGGTTCCAGATCGTCGATTCCAGACAGAAGCGGCGCACGCCCTCGAGCGCCTCGGGCGACAGGAAGTCGTCGATCACGATCGCCCCCGGCGGCACGTGGAGGTACTGGTGCTCCATCGCTGCCGGGTCCCAGGCGTCCGACAGGGCGCGGCCCACCCGCGGCGCCCTGTGCACGTGGACGATCCGGTTGTACACGTGCCCGATGCGGTGCTCCTCGTCCGGCTCCATCGGGCGCCGCTCGTCGATCCCGATCGGCGCCACGCGCTCGGCGATCTCGAGGTAGTCCGCGGCGACCCGGTCGAACTCCTCGCCGAGCAGCCCGCGCTCGCGCAGGTAGCGGAACTGCTCGGCGTCGTGCTGGAGCTTGCCGACCGAGAGGAGCTGCTCGACCGGCAGCTCCCCATACTGGAACGCCGCGAGGAGGGCGGCCAAGTCGCCGGCGATCGTGAGGTCGCGCGCCTCCATCGCGCGCACGATCGCGTCGCTGATCCACTGGACCCCGTCGTCCGCAGAGCGCAGCTCCTCGTCCCACAGGGCGAGGCTCTCGCCATGCCGGTCCGTGCCGAGCGTCTGCTCGGCCAGGCGCCGGCGCCCCTGGACCGCGGCCTCCATCGGAGCCGTCAGCGTCCGGTCAGCGACCGATCCGGCCGACCTTCTCGAGCGCGTCCACGTTCAGGGCTCCCGAGGCCCGGACCTGGTGCGCGAAGTCGACGAGCGCGTCGAACGTCACCCCCACCTGCCCGCCCTCGATGAATGTCGTGCCGGGGCTGATATGCGTGCCGCTCATCTCGGTGCCGAAACCAGGGCTGATCTCCGTTGAGAACACCGCGCCGGGGCTCATATGCGTGCCGCTCATCTCGGTGCCGAAACCAGGGCTCATCTCCGTTGAGAACACCGCGCCGGGACTCATATGCGTGCCGCTCATCTCGGTGCCGAAACCCGGGCTCATCTCCGTGGAGGACACCGCGCCGGGGCTCATCTCGGTCGTCCCACCGGGGCTCATCTCGGTCGTGCCCCCAGGGCTCATCTCCGTGGAGGACACCGCGCCGGGGCTCATCTCGGTCGTCCCACCGGGGCTCATCTCGGTCGTGCCCCCAGGGCTCATCTCCGTGGAGAAC
>JALZEZ010000464.1 GCA_030861775.1 Actinomycetota bacterium | reverse complement strand
GGCGTGCTGCGCGCCACCGGCGCCGGCCGGGTCCGCATCCGCGGGCCGCGCGGCGGCCGCCTGGTCCGCGACCTGCCGTTCACCGCGCCGCTGCCCAGGTAGGCTCGCTCCAATGGCCGAGCGGATCATGTACGTGAAGCCGGGCTGCCCCTACTGCGAGGCCGCCCGCGGGCGCCTGCGGCAGCAGGGTCTCGACTGGGAGGAGCGCGACGCGACCGCCAACGCGGACTGGAAGAGCGAGCTCTTCATGTACTCGCCGCGCGGGGTCGTGCCGACGATCGTCGAGGGCGGCGCGATCACGATCGGCCACGACGGCGGCGGCTGACGCGTGCACTGAGGGGCGGCCGGTCGGCCGCCGGAGCCCGGTCTAGACTCGCGCGGCCGATGGACTACCCGGTCGAGTCATTCACGGAGGAGGAGCGGGCCCGGCTCGCGCCTCACTTCACGAACCTCGACCGCCCGGTCTTCGCGCTGGTCAACCTGCCCGAGACGGTCAAGGGCGCGCTGTTCGCCCGCTACTCGCGCTACCCGGGCACGCTGCGGCGGCTGTACCTGGACGAGTTCGCCGACGACGTGGACTCCGGCGCCGGCGCGCGCTGGGACGGGGCCGAGGGCGAGCGGGCGGCCAAGCTCTACGAGCGCGTCTTCGTCGGCTACGGGGACGACTCGGTGGCCCAGCTCGGCGGCGCGCACGTCGCCTGCGAGTGGGTGTCGAACGTCCTGACCAAGGTGCTCCAGCGCGGGCGGCTCGCCGCGTACCTCGAGCAGTCCACCCGCTACATCCCGTACGACGGCGCCATGCCCGGCGGTGGTTACCGCTACTGGCGCGACGACTCGCTCGGCCCCGAGTACGCGCGCGCGATGGACTGGCTGTTCGGCGCCTACGCCGAGGCGCTCCCGCGCGTGGAGGCCTGGGCGGCCGAGCGCTTCCCGCGCGCGGACGGCGAGCCGGAGTCCGCCCACCGCCGCTCGATCAGGGCCAAGGCGCTCGACCTGCTGCGCGGGCTGCTGCCGGCGTCGGCGCTCTCGCACGTGGGGATCTTCGCCACCGGGCAGGCCTACGAGCAGCTCGTCATGCGGCTGCTGGCCTCGCCGCTGCCCGAGGCGCAGGAGGTCGGCGCGATGGTGCTGCGCGAGCTCCAGGCGGTGATGCCGAGCTTCGTCTCGCGCGTGCCGCGGCCGGAGCGCGGCGGCGAGTGGATTCGCTTCCTACGCGAGCGGCGCGGCCGCACCGACGCGATCGTGCGGCGGATGGGGCTCGATCGGCCGGACGCGGCCGGCGACGGGCCGTCCGTTCGGCTCCTCGACGTCTACGGCAGCGAGGAGGACCTGCTCGCGGCCATGCTGTTCGAGGAGGCCGCGGTCTCCGAGGAGGAGCTGCGCGCCGCGGTGCGCGTGCTGCCGCCGGACGACCGGGCCGACCTGATCGCCGCGCTGGTCGGCGAGCGGGCCAACCGCCGCCACCGGCCGGGCCGCGGCTTCGAGGCGATCCGCTACCGGTTCGAGGTCGTCTCCGACTACGGCGCCTTCCGCGACCTCCAGCGCCACCGGATGCTCACGATCCAGTGGCAGCCGCTCACGCCCCATCTGGGCGCGGGCGTGCCCGCCGAGCTGGAGGAGGCCGGGATCGCCGACCTCTACCGCGAGGGACTCGACCGCTCGCGCGAGGAGTACGAGCGGCTGGTCGCCGCGGGGCTGCCGGACCTGGCCCCGTACGCGCTCTGCCTCGGTTTCCGCATCCGCTACGTGATGGACATGAACGCCCGCGAGGCGATGCACACGATCGAGCTCCGCTCCGGCCGCGAGGGCCACCCCGGCTACCGCGCGGTGGCGCACGAGATGCACGCCCAGATCGCCCGCGTCCACCCGGCGGTGGCGGCGGCGATGACCCACGTGGACCACGACGTGGAGCCGCGCCTGGAGCGGATCCTGTCCGAGATCCGCACGCACGCGCGAACGGCGACGGCGAGCACCTAAAGAGGGGGGTTCGGCTGGCACTGTCCTGCCCCGGGGCCCCAGTGGGGCCCTTAGGCAGGACAGCGGTCTCAGCGGGCGGGCTGCGCGGCGGTCCGGAGCCTGCGGAGGCGGCGGCGCCCCCCGGCGGCTCCCCCCACCTGCTGCCCGCGGACGCGGAGGAGCGCCACGAGCGGCTCAGTGGAGCGGAAGGGGTCCGCGACCACGCGGCCATCCGACAGCGACAGGGCCGCGAGGGGCTCCCCATCGGCCTCGGCCAAGAGGACCGACCCCGCGAGCGGCCGCTCGGAGTCGAGCGCGGCGAGGCGGAGGAGCGCCGCGGCGTCCTCGGGCAACGCGCGGCGGATCGAGACGGCGGCGGTCATCGTGCCGCCTCGACCAGCGCCGACGCGAGGCGGTGTCCTGGCCCCTCGCTCTCCTGTCGCTCCGGGTGCCACTGGACCCCGAGGGCGAAGCGGTGGCGCGGCAGCTCCAGCGTCTCCACCACCCCGTCGGGCGAGGCGGCCGTGGCGTGCAGCCCGCGCCCGAGGCGGCGCACCGCCTGGTGGTGGCCGCTGGCGACGGTCGAGCCGCGGCCCAGGATGCGCCGCACGCGTGTGCGCGCGCCGGTCGACACGACGTGCTCCGCCTCGTCGTGGGGCACGCCCCTGCGGCGGCCGCCGATGTCCTGGTGGAGCGTTCCCCCGAACGCGATGTTCAGGAGCTGGTGGCCGCGGCACACGCCGACGAGCGGGACGTCCTGCGCCAGCGCGGCGCGGACGGCGGCGAGGTCGCGGCGGTCCCGCACGAGGTCCAGGTCGCCGACTGAGCCCCGCACGGGCTCGCGGTACAAGCCCGGGTGGATGTCCGTGTTGCTGCCGGTCACGACCAGCGCGTCGGCGCAGGCGAGCTGGCGCTCGAAGCGCGCGGTGTCGAGCACGCGCGGCTCGCCGCCGGCCCGCGCGATCCAGTCCTCGTAGGGCGGGAGATCGTCGTCGCCGGCCAGGACCAGCACGAGCGGGCGCTCGCGCGGCGTCACCTCGCGGTGCGCCGCGGCCAGCGC